>JALYOY010000347.1 GCA_030856655.1 Pseudomonadota bacterium
TAATAAATGAGCCTACTTGAAACTTTGGATTTTGAGCCGTGTTCGTAGCTTACCGGGATATGAACAGCGACATACTTTGCCGAAAGCTCGACTATTTCTTCAACCAGCCCGAGCTGCTGCGCCAAGCGCTGACTCATCGCAGTCATAGTCTTCCGCACAACGAACGCCTTGAATTTCTCGGCGACAGTGTGCTCAACTGTGCGGTCGCGGGGCTGATATTCAGGCATTTCCCCAATCTTACAGAAGGCAACTTATCGCGGGTTCGCGCGAACCTGGTGAACCAGCAGGCGCTCGCTGAATTGGCGCAAAAGCTTGAATTAGGAGAATTGATCAGATTCGGCGATGGCGAACTCAAAAGCGGTGGGGACAGGCGTCCGTCGATTCTCGCCGACACGCTGGAAGCCGTGCTGGGAGCGATTTATCTTGATGGTGGGTTCACACCAGCCGAGGCAGTCGTCGTTGACCTTTTCGCACCCTTGCTATCTGGCTTGGATCCGCAGACGCTAGGCAAGGATCCCAAAACCCTCCTGCAGGAATCTCTCCAAAGCCGTAGGCTGCCACTGCCGCAATATTCTGTTATCGCCACGACAGGCGAAGCTCATCAGCAGCAATTCCAAGTGGAATGCCTGGTGCCGAAACTCAATATCCGCACAGTGGGAGAAGGCGTCTCTCGCCGCAGCGCGGAACAGGAAGCAGCGAGGGAAGCCTATGAAAAAATATCTCCACGGTAGCAGCCTGTCTTTCGCCAATTGCCTCCGATAATGACCGTCGATTTCAGCGATTCCCACTTTCGTAGCGGCTACGTCGCCATCGTAGGGCGCCCCAACGTCGGTAAATCCACGCTGCTTAACAGCCTGGTCGGGCAAAAAGTCAGTATCACCTCAAAAAAATCACAAACAACCCGGCATCGCATCAATGGGATTCTCACCGACGCACAATCCCAGTTTATTTTTGTCGACACCCCCGGCTTTCAGACCCAGCATACCAATCGTTTGAATAGCGCTATGAACCGCGCCGTTACCCAGAGCATGCGAGATGTCGATGTGGTGATAATGGTGATTGAGGCCTTGCGTTTCGATGACCGTGACAGGCAGGTGATAAAACTCTTATCGATAGACAACAAACAAAACAAGAAATGGAATAAGCCCGTCATTCTCGCTATCAATAAAGTAGATCGGCTGGCCGACAAATCGAAGCTGCTTCCATTTCTTGAAAAAATGGCAAAGGAATTTGCTTTCTCGGCAATCGTGCCGGTGAGCGCTGAGCAAGGCACGCAACTACCAGATTTAATCGGCGCAGTCCGGCCACATCTGCCGCAAAACCCACCGGTATTTGGTGAAGACGAGGTCACCGACCGCAGTGAACGATTTATTGCCGCTGAGCTGATTCGTGAAAAACTGTTTCGCCTGCTGGGGGAAGAAATTCCCTATTCGCTCAGTGTTGTTATCGATCAGTTCGCAACGGAGGGGGAGCTACGTAAAATTCACGCCTCCATTATTGTGGATAAGGCTAACCAAAAAGCCATCGTCATCGGCAAGGATGGCGAAAAACTCAAAATCATCGGCACGCAGGCGCGCAAGGACATGGAGAAAAATTTCGGCGGCAAAGTATACCTTCAAGTCTGGGTGAAAGTTAAAAGCGGCTGGGCTGACGATGCCCAAGTACTGAAAAACCTAGGGTATGAATAAACATTGACTGGCCCAATTGGTGAAAATCGATGATTGCGGATAAACAGCGACAAGACGCCCAGCCCGCATTCGTGCTGCATACCTATCCCTATCTCGAAACCAGTCTCATCGTGGAAACTTTCACCCGCAATTTCGGGCGCGTGCCGTTGCTCGCAAAAGGAGCCAAGCGTTCCAAATCCGCGCTCAGGGGATTATTACTGGCATTCCAGCCATTACAGCTTGCCTGGGGAGGGAAATCGGAATTGCGTACCCTGTACAAGGCGGAATGGCAGGGAGGCCAGATGCCCTTGCAGGGGACGGCCCTGATCTGTGGTTTTTACCTCAACGAACTGCTGGTGCGGTTATTGCATCGTAACGATCCTCACGAGCAATTATTCGTATATTATCAGGAAACATTGGCGGCATTGAGCACTCAGAAGGACTATATTCCGATATTGCGGCGCTTCGAGCAACGTATGTTGCAGGAATTAGGCTACGCCCTGACGCTCAATCACGACGTTGTATCCGGCAAGCCCGTGAACCGGGATGACGATTACTGCTATGAAATCGAACGCGGACCGGTGGCGCTGGAAGGAAATAACCATTGCGACGGCTTGCAACTACGGGGCGAGACTTTGTTGGACATGGAGCAAGGCAATTATTCGAGCGCGGCGACCCGTCAACAGAGCAAGGCATTGATGCGCCACCTACTCAACCATTACCTCGACGGCCAACCGCTGCACACGCGGCAACTACTCAAGGATTTGCAGCAGTATGATCCTAAATCCGGCGGTTAACCGCTCACTTCTCGCTCATTTTTAGCTCGGCCTATGATCAATAATGGTTTTTTTCCCCACTTTATATTTACCTTTCTGGTGAGTTCGCTACAGTTGCCGGATTTAAGATGATCGAACTGGGCGTCAATATTGATCACGTTGCCACATTGCGGCAGGCGCGCGGCACAACTTATCCCAGCCCTATAGAAGCGGCTACGGTCGCGGAATCGGCCGGGGCGGACGCGATTACGCTCCACCTACGTGAAGACCGCCGCCATATCCAGGACAGCGATGTGAAAATTCTGCGGAGCCTGCTTAAGACTCGCATGAATCTCGAGAGCGCAGTGACCGACGAAATGATCGATTTCGCCCTACGCATCTTACCCCAGGACGTCTGCCTGGTGCCCGAGCGCCGGGAGGAGCTGACTACCGAAGGGGGACTCGACGTGATGCGGCATTTCGAACAGGTGAAACTGGCTTGCCATAGGCTCGGCGAGGCGGGCATTCGCGTGTCGCTATTCATCAATGCTGACCATACCCAAATCAATGCTGCGGTGCAAAGCGGCGCGCCGGCGATCGAGATCCACACGGGTCATTATGCCGATGCGCTAACCGCGAGCGAGCAACAAGACGAGCTGGAGCGAATTCGTGCGGCAGTAGCCGAAGGTATTGGTCTGGGACTGAAGGTCAATGCCGGACACGGACTGCATTATCGCAATGTCCAGCCCATAGCGGCGATATCAGGGATATCCGAGCTCAATATTGGCCACGCCATCGTGGCCCATGCACTATTTGTCGGCTTCGAGGCGGCGGTACGGGAAATGAAGAAATTAATGCTGGAAGCACGCAAATGATTTATGGAATTGGAACCGATCTGGTCGAACCCTCGCGCATCGCGCGGTTACTCGAAAAATATGGCGAGCGCTTTGCCAGACGATTGTTGACAGATGAAGAATGGCCGGACTATATTAACAGCGGTCAGCCCGCCATGTTTCTAGCCAAGCGGTTCGCCGCCAAGGAAGCCCTTTCCAAAGCAATCGGTACGGGTATGCGCTATCCAGTGAGCTTGAGCCACATCGGTATAATCCATGATCGCTTGGGAAAGCCATACTTTGCATTTCATCCTGCGCTGAGCGTACTGGTCAGGAATGAAGGCATCACGAACCATCACCTTTCCATCAGCGATGAGTTAAACTTAGCCTGCGCGTTTGTCATACTAGAAAAATAATGGGCATGAATCAAATATATCGTAATCCTCCGCCGCTCAAGAAACCTTATCGCTCAAACTCAAGCATATGCAGCGCGTTAAACTTTCTCGCGCCTCAATTGCCAACCGAGTTGACGCACGGCTTACTTAGAACTTTAAATTTTTAGGCCATCCAATGTCGCTTGGGCCCGTCATGCTCGACATCGAAGGCACGCAGCTTACTGCCGGCGACAAGAAGAAACTTCAGCATCCGCTGATTGGCGGCGTGATTTTATTCACGCGTAATTATTCGTCCCTCAGTCAGCTTATCCAACTGACCACCGAAATTCATGCACTTCGAACCCCACCGCTGCTGATCGCCGTCGATCACGAGGGTGGCCGGGTGCAGCGTTTCCGCGAGGAGTTCACGAGGCTCCCGCCAATGCGGGAACTGGGCAGAATCTGGGATGAACACCCCAATCATGCGCGGCACCTGGCGGAGCAAATAGGCTATGTACTGGCGGCGGAATTGCGCGCCGCGGGTGTGGACTTAAGCTTTACCCCGGTATTAGACATGGATCATGGGCAAAGCTGCGTGATCGGAGACCGCGCTTTTCACCACAAACTGCAAAGCATTGCCGAGCTCGCTCATAGCCTTATGTCCGGCCTAAAGC
>JALYOY010000348.1 GCA_030856655.1 Pseudomonadota bacterium
CGGAAACTCGCCGAAGGGGCGGGGACGACGATTCTGGAGGTGCTACCCTTGACTTCCTCGACCCGTGGGGCAACCGCATTCAGGTGGTTGAATACCGCGATCTACAATTTACAAAGACGCCCGCCGTGCTAAAGTTTATGGGACTGGATCTGGACAAGAGCGAAGAGGCGCGAGCGGAACTGCGCAAGAAAGGAATCGAGTCGTAAACCGGCAAACGCGCAGAGGTTCAGTGACGCTGATTCAGCCAACACACGGACGGTTCTTCGATGTCCCTCGACGTGCAGTGTGTGGCGGCGTCCATTAGATGAAAGCCGCGGGTGACGAAGGACGCCCGCTCTGGCAGCAGAAAGGTCCCCATCTCCGCAACCTCGCTTGCGAGGCTGCCCATCAAATGCACCACAGCCATTTCGCACGAGTCGCGGCAGCATCTCACGCGTCCCGTGGTCTCGACATAAGTCGGTCCAATCGCCGTAATCCGCACGCCTTTGTCCACATCTCCAATCCATCTCCATCCGACCAATGATCTTGTGGCAGCGATTCCAGGGGAGACCGGCTAGTTAATCCATGGATCAATTTTGGTAGAATTCCTGTTTTGATTGGCACGACAACGCGATGGCGCTACTAGAAATCCGTAACGTGACACGGCGCTTTGGCGCCTACACCGCTGTCGATAACGTCAGCATCAGCATTGAAGCAGGCGAATTCTTTACACTGCTTGGACCTTCCGGTTGCGGCAAGACAACGCTCTTGCGCATGATAGCCGGATTCGATCTGCCCGATTCCGGCCAGATTTTACTGGATGGTAAGGATATGGTCGGCACACCTCCGGAAAAACGACCCGTCCATACCGTATTCCAGACCTATGCGCTATTTCCGCATATGACGGTAGCGGACAACGTTGCTTTTCCACTCAAGATGGGGGGCAAGCCATCCCAGGAAATAGAATCCAGAGTCGAAGAAGCCCTGAGCAATGTACGCTTGTCGAATTTCGGCAGTCGTTTTCCACACGAATTGTCGGGCGGCCAGAAACAGCGCGTGGCATTTGCCAGAGGGTTAGTCAATCGCCCGCGACTGCTGTTGCTGGATGAACCGCTGGGCGCGCTGGACGCGAAGTTGCGCGAGGAAATGCAGATCGAACTCATCAATCTTCAGAAAGATGTAGGGGTTACGTTTGTGTTCGTCACCCACGCCCAGAATGAGGCACTGGCGTTGTCACATCGCATCGCGGTGATGAACCAGGGGAACGTTGAACAAATCGACGAACCCTCCAAAATCTATGGTTTCCCCATAAACCGTTTTGTTGCCGATTTCATCGGTAAGATCAGCATGATGAACGCATACGTACTGGAAGCTGCCGTCTCGCATTTAAAACTCAATATCGCAGAACTAGGTGAAGTCATAGCAGTCGGCAAGGAAGGCGTAAAAACGGGTGACAAAGGTGTAGTGGCGATTCGCCCAGAACAAGTACGAATTTCCCATCCATCGGATGAAGCGGGATTGGGGAATCATTTCCTCGGCAAAGTGCAGGATCTTCTCTACTTGGGCGATGTCACTACTTATATTGTGGAGCTTTCCAACGGCGCCCACATCGAGGCTCTGCTGCCTAATTCCGCACCGGGACGAGCCAAATTTTTCGAAGTGGGAGATCCGGTGGAGATCTCCTGGAGACATGACGCAGGCATTTTCCTTAATGATTAAAGGAAATACTAAGGAAGACTCTAAAGAAAACCGCATTGCCAGATTTCTGGTGAGCGGGCCACCGCTATTATTCCTTGTGGTTTTCTTTGTTGTCCCCAGCTTGATTATGATTCTCACCTCGTTCCGCTTTCCCGGCGAGTTTGGGGGTCTTGCGCCGATTGCCGCGCCTGCGGGAGAAGTCGGTGGCGAATACGGCCTTACGCCAGAGGCCTATCAGTTCTTTTTCAGCGATGTTCTTTACGCCAAAATTTTCCTCAAGTCCTTTGGCATTGCGGCAGCCACCACACTGATCTGCCTCCTCATGGCTTATCCATTGGCATTGCTGATCGCGCGCAGCAAAAAACGCTTCCGCAATCTAATGGTGCTGCTGGTAGTGCTACCATTTGCCAGCAATTTCCTCATCCGCATTTACGCCTGGATGATTATTCTTGGTCCGGAATCCGGACTTAGCTATTTTATCAATGCTGTCCTGGGCGCATTCGGCATTGCTCCGGTGGCATTGTTGTTCTCGCCATTCGCGGTACTGATAGGCATGGTTTATGTACACCTGCCGTTTATGGTGCTGCCCCTCTATACCAACCTGGAAAAACACGATTCCTCGCTCCTGGATGCGGCACAGGATCTGGGCGCCACCGGCTGGCAACGCTTTTGGCGCGTCACCTGGCCGCTATCGCTGCCGGGCGTATTTTCGGGTTCTGCGCTCGTATTTATTCCGGTACTCGGCATGTTCGCGGTGCCGGATATTTTGGGCGGCACGGGCGATATCCTCATTGGCAATCTAATCAAAGATCAATTCCTTGGCACCCGCGACTGGCCGTTTGGTTCAGCGCTGTCAATCATGTTAACGCTTGCAGTGCTGTCCATCGCTGGCCTGGCTACATGGTTCGCGCGATCCACCATCAGTCAGCGAGCGGACGCATGAATCGTGGCAATATCTGGCTGTGGTCCGCAGCGGCGGTGGTTTATGCGTTTCTGTATATACCGCTCGCCATCGTAGTGGCATATTCATTTAACGATTCCAAACTGAATGCCGAATGGGTAGGCTTTACACTGTCGTGGTATGAGGCACTCTTCAGTAACAATGAAATGCTTACCGCTGCGCGCAATTCATTGGTTATCGCAGTCAGCACGAGTTTTGGCGCCACCACGCTCGGCACCATGGCCGGCCTGGCGATACACCGGTACAAACTCAAGGTATTGCCGATATTGGTATTCACGCCGGTGGCGATGCCCGAAATCTTGCTGGGCGTATCCTTGTTGTTATTCTTTCTGCAGGTGCTGAATTTAACGCTCGGCATGATCTCCATAATCATCGCGCACACCACATTCTGTCTCGGCTTTGTTGCAATTATCGTGCGGGCACGGCTGCAAGGCATGGATGAGAGTATCTTTGAAGCGGCCCGCGATCTCGGCGCATCTCCATGGCAGACTTTTCGTCTTGTCACATTGCCACTTATCATGCCAGCGGTGGTTGCGGGTGCATTAATGTCCTTCACCTTGTCCATCGATGACTTCGTCATCACTTTCTTTACCAAAGGCGTGGGCGAACCTATTCTGCCCATCCAGATCTATACCATGATCAAGGTCGCAGTGACGCCGGAAGTGAATGCGATTTCCACCTTATTGATGCTGCTTACGCTGGTCATGATCATCATTGCCGCCACGCTCGAATCGCGAACTCCATCAGGCGAGATCGAAACGGTGCGCGAAAAGTCGCAAAAATGAAGTTGCGGCGTTTCCCCATGATGCCGCTGGCAACCTTCGTCGTTATGCTGGCATGGCTGGTCTTCTTCACCGCCGGCTGTGCCAAACAAGACGGGAGTGCGGTTTTGCCCGCTGCAGAAAAAAACATTCTGTATTTATTCAACTGGAACAATTACATTGCACCGGAAACAATTAAGCACTTCGAGAAGTCCTGCAATTGCAAACTCTCACAGGATTATTATTCTGACAACGAGGAGATGCTGGCGAAACTGGCGGCCGGTGCCACCGGCTATGATCTCATCGTTCCCACCGGCAATGCGATGGACGCGCTTATTCGTCACGGCGTGCTAAAGCCGCTGGACAAATCGTTATTGCCCAATCTCAGGAATATCAATCCTGCATACCTCCATACCGCATTCGATCCCGCCAATAAATATTCTGTTCCTTACGCCTATACGCTTACCCTGCTTGGTTTCAACCAGGAAAAAATACAGGAGCTCGGCCTGCCTACCGACACCTGGGCAATTATTTTTGAGCCGAAATATCTGGAAAAAATCAAGGGAAGGGTGACCGTGCTCGATAGCCAGCGAGAACTGATGGCGGCCGCACTCAAATACCTGGGCTATTCGGTTAATGATGCCGATGAGAAACACTGGAAGCAGGCCGCGGACCTGATCGTGCGTGCCAAGCCTTACTGGGCGGCTTTCAGCAACGCCAGTTATGTCAAAGAACTGGCAGTAGGCAATCTATGGGTCGCGCACGGTTATTCGAATGACATGTTTCAGGCGTCGCTTGACGCCAAAAATACTGGGCGCAAATTCACGATTGGATACTCGACCCCAAAGGAGGGAGCGGTTCTGGCACTCGACAGCATGGTGCTGCATCGAAGTGGAGCCCGCCCCGACCTGGCCCATCAATTCATTAATTTCATGCTGGACGGAAAGAACTCCGCCGAGCTCACCAACCTCATAGGCTCCGGCAGCCCCAATATGGATGCGACGCAATATATCAAACCCGAAATCGCCAACAACAAGGCAATATTCCCTGATCCTGAATTACTCCCCCAGCTGGAAATGCTGCGGGACCTGGACCGCAAGCAACGGCGGCTGCTGAGTCGATTGTGGACCGAAATAAAATTAAGATGAATGGAATGCAGCGTAATTATCGATAATGTTTAATTGGGCATTTATTCTTCCCCGGTGCCAGCGATAGCGTCTAAGTCGATAGTTCGTTTAAAGGTTTACAGCGCACCAAAAAAACAGTTGTTTGTTTCCGGTATAATCTTTAAACATCTCACTTCCTTAAACATTATGAGCTACTATCAACGGCATGTATTTTTCTGCGTTAACCAGCGCGAAGCAGGGGCGGTTTGCTGTAACAATCACGGTTCCCAGGCAATGCGCGATTACGCAAAGGAGCGTATCAAGTCGCTCAGGCTCGACTGCAAAAACAAAAGAGTACGGATCAACAATGCGGGATGCCTTGACCGCTGCAATGAGGGACCGGTTATCGTGGTCTACCCGGAAGATATCTGGTACACCTATGTGGATAAAGAGGATATCGACGAAATCATCGAAGAACACCTGAGAAACGGTCGGGTGGTCGAGCGGCTGAGAATTTGAAGCCGGGCAGGGTTCATTGTTGAATTCACTTGCTCCCAAACAAATTTTTATTGATGGCCCATCAGGAAAGCTAGAAACCGTTGTGGCCGAGCCGGATCTTGATCATTCGCGCGGTATTGCCATTGTTGCGCATCCTCATCCTTTGTTTGGCGGGACGATGAACAACAAGGTGGTCCACATCCTCTTTAAAGCTTTGCTTGAACTGGGATTCATCACGGTCAAATTCAATTTCCGAGGAGTCGAACAAAGTGAAGGCGCCTGCAACTCAGGCAACGACAACGGTAAGGGAGAGACCGAGGATGTGCTTGCGGTAGCTGAAACTGCCAGAAAACAATTCGATGCTCGCTTTGATACTCCCGCGCCGTTGCTACTGGCAGGATTTTCCTTCGGGGGAGCAATCCAAGCGAAGGCCGCGCAACAACTCACACCGCAAAAACTGGTGCTGGTAGCGCCATCGGTCGATCGGCTGAGTGCTCCTCCTGTTATCCATCCCGGCACTAAACACAACAGCGAGCATGTCCCGGACGTGCTGATCATACATGGTGACCAGGACGACGTGGTCGCTCTCAAAACCGTCCTGGGCTGGGCGGCTCCGCAGGAGCTCCCGGTGGTGGTAGTCCCTGGCGCCGGGCATTTTTTTCATGGTCGACTACACATTCTCAAACGCATCGTCCAGGATTCATGCCGGCCTTAAGTGAAGTAAAGTAATCCGAAAATGCGTTCTGGCATAAACGATGGAAATTACTTGGTTCATAGCAGGAATTCGCCTTGCCGATGAAGTTTAATTAGCCGGGAAATGTTTCTAAAAAATTATCATGAAACCGGTTGCGGTAAAGGTAACCTTTGAACCAATTATATGCAGCTGAGCATCATCGAACGGAAATTATCAAGAAATCCCATTTTCTTTGACATATCCGGGACCTTTTTTGCCGCACCGATAAAGTTATCCTGGTCTCGAAAGTTGCGGTTGTCATAGATGGTGAGATTAGCCTTAGGCCCGGTTTCGAGACTGCGAACCTTATCTTCCCAGTTGAATCCGAAGGGGCCGATCATCTGCGCCAAGTTGATCGGGCCCACTAGCATCAAACTGTCGCCTCGATAACCTTCGTCATCGTACAGCTTCACCCAGCAACCCTTGCCCATCGCCAGATCACTCGAAACCTGTACTGGAACCATCACTATTACCGGTACTTCAACGGTCATTTGTCCTTCCTTTTTTCCCGGCTGTGAAGATGGCTTATTCTTGTCCGCGGGCTCTTGCGCATAAGCACCAGTCCCCGCACATAAGCCTAACATCACCGCGATAGCAAGCAGAAGATCGCGGGAGTTCTTTATCAGAATTTTCATATCATGCTCCTTAAGGAAGTAGTGGAAAGACCATCGCACAATTTTGGTACGAAGATATGATTCGGTGTCATGTTTTCCAGTTCTCGCCGCATGGCGCTACGACGCTACGATCTTACACGATAACATCGCCTAGTTAATCATTTCCCGGGACAGCCCCTGCAGGCGCCGATAACCTCCGAAAAATCGACGCCATCAAGGATCGCACCGGTAAAATCCGCGCCCTCTACGGTCGCGTTGTCCAGCTTCGCGCCAGTCAGATCAGCTCCGCGAAAATCCGCCTTTGTCATCATGGCGCCCGATAAATCGGCTCGTTGAAGCTGGGCATTGCGGAAGTGTGCCTTAATAAGGTGCGCCCCGCTTAGATTGGCGCCCTTGAGCTGTGCATTGGTAAGGTTGGCACCCGTCAAGTCAGCACTTTTAAGGTTGGCGCCGTTCAGCTGCGCCAAGGTGAGGTTGGCATCAATTATCGTGGCATTTGTTAGATCCGCCTCATCCAATATGGCTCCGCTGAGGTTAGCGCCAGTGAGATTTGTCATATTCATATTTGCATTTAGTAAGTTTGCACCCTGCAAGTCGGCGCCACTTAAATTCGATAGACGAAAGCCAGCTCGAGCTAGATCGGCGCCGTGTAAATTGGCGCCACGAAGATCCACCTCTACGCAGAGAGTGCCTGATCTAATAGGGCAACCATTTATTTCTGCACCGGTTGCGGCGTGGGCCGCGAACAAAGCCACGAGCGAAATTAAGAAACGAATCATTTTTTGTTAGCCTTAACGGTAATCCCCCCAGAAAATAGCTGCATTCGGAGGTAGAATTTTCTACTTAAGGAGAGCTGCTATGAAGAAGGCACGTTACACGGAAAGTCAGATATTCAAGATTCTCAAAGAGGCTGAGAGCGGGATTGCGGTACCGGAACTGTGTCGCAAGCACGGGATGAGCGACGCCAGTTTTTATAAATGGCGAGCCAAGTACGGCGGCATGGATGTATCGAACATGACGCGACTGCGGGAGTTGGAAGAGGAGAACCGGCGGCTTAAAACGATGTACGCTGAATCCAGGATGGATTGCGAGATCTTGCGCGAGGCGATGGCAAAAAAGTGATGAGGCCATCTCTGAGGAAGGAGATGGCCTCCCAAGTGGTACAGGACCATGGTATTGCGATCAAGCGCGCGTGCGGGTTATTTTCTATCTCGCAGACGTGCTACCGGTACCGACCGACGCTCTCGGATGACAATGCCCGGATTGCAGATTGGCTGTTGCGGCTGACCTGTGCGAACCGCACTTGGGGATTCGGGCTATGTTTTCTCTGGCTGCGTAACGTCAAGGGCATGCCTTATAACCACAAACGGGTGTATCGCCTCTATCGGCAACTGGAGTTGAACTTGCGGATCAAGCCAAAACGGCGCCTGAAGCGTGACAAACCGCAGGCCTTGGTAGTGCCGCGGCGGATCAACGAAGTCTGGTCGATGGATTTCATGCACGATGCTTTATCCGACGGACGCAACTTTCGCACCTTCAATGTGATCGATGATTTCAACCGCGAGGGCCTGGGTATCGAAGTGGATCTGTCGCTGCCTTCCACCCGCATTATCCGCGTGCTGGAGCGAATCATCGAGTGGCGTGGATTGCCTCAAGCGATACGCCTGGATAATGGCCCCGAACATCTCAGCCAGGTATTCCGGAAGTGGGCTGAAGGCAGAGGAATCCAGTTGCGGTTTATTCAACCTGGTAAGCCTGCACAAAACGCATACGTGGAACGGTTCAATCGAACCGTCCGGCATGAATGGCTCAATCTCACAATCTTCGAATCCATAACTCATGCACAGGAAACCGCTACGCGATGGCTGTGGCATTACAATGCGGAAAGGCCCAATACTGCCATCGGCGGCATAACACCCTATCAAAAGCTGGCAATGGTCGCCTGAACACTACTTCTGGATGCAACTAAAAATGGGAGGAATACCGATGCACTGTTGAAATCCGGTTGAAATACCCCGGAATAAGGTGATTAAGAACCGGGAGTCTGGCAACTCGTACCTACGTATTAAATC
>JALYOY010000004.1 GCA_030856655.1 Pseudomonadota bacterium
GGATTACGCCGATTTATCGAAGATGACGATGCCTCCGGCCTTCAACCGGCGGTCGTGCCGAAGGTCCGCAAGATCGTTTCCTTCCTCCAGGACATGGCGACAGAGGATGAGTTGCGGACGGTGTCAAGCTGGAAAGCCCACCAACTTACCGGAGACCGCAAAGGCACCCGGAGTCTCTTCGTGACCAAAAATTGGCGCATGACGTTTCGCATTGAGCAAACCGGGATTGAGATCATCGATCTCGATTATGAGGATTACCACTAAGGAGGTGGATCATGAACGCAGTACAGGGAACCCGCATGAAGAGCCCGGCCCATCCCGGCGGGTTCGTAAAAACAGAGATCATCGAGCCTCTTGGGCTTTCGGTAACTGGCGCGGCACAGGCGTTAGGGGTGACGCGCCCCGCGCTGTCCGCTTTTCTCAATGAGCGCGCTTCGCTGTCGTCAGAAATGGCGCTTCGCATCGAAAAGGCTTTTGGTGTCTCGATGGACACGCTCATGCGGATGCAGAACAGCTTTGAGATAGCTCAAGCCCGCAAGCGAGAGGGGGAAATCAAGGTGTTGCCCTTCAAGACAAAGCCGGGCAACCCGCCGCACCCACAAATCTAAATCATCACGGATAACATGGCTGCCCTTGCTGTGTCGTTACCGGTGCAGCCAAGGTAATGCCCATGGTCTCTAGTTCAAATTGCAGGAATTTCAGTTTCTGTTTTAACTCATGTCATTCGTGATACATTTTTATTTTTCTCATGAACCTCATCATCAAGCCCTGTAATTTCTCCATTCCTCAGCTCCAATAAGGTGGAGCCATACTCACTCATAATTTGTTTTAGATAAGGAGCGACCTTATTTTGAAGTCGATCACAAATATCTTTCGCACTTTTCTTTTCCTGTAGTGAGAGTGGCTTTATTTCCAAAGCAAGATGGCAGCCAAGATGAATTGCCGTAACTAATTTCCCGTCTTCAGGAGCGAATTTCTTCACAAGCTTACTAGCCTCCTCAAGCTCACCAGACTCGATTAAGCCAACTATCAGCCAAACTGCATCCAGTCATTCCCGTTTAGACATAAACTCTCCGTTGTTTTTGACCATTCCAAAAGCGTGTTAACAAATGGCTTGAGGTGAGACAGCGAAACTGAATCACGTGCGTAAAAATAGTAATGGAAGAAAGCCAGTAATGGAGCCTGATTTTTGGGATCAGCGTCCTTAATAAAACTATCCTGAGCTATCGATAGAGCTTGGACAACCCACTTCCAGACGTATAGTTTCTCAGCGACAGGTGACAAGTAGCATGCCTGCAATGCCAAACCTGCCGCTGTAGCAGCTGCTAACAATGCGGATGGCCAGACGCCAGAAAGGGCAGGGATCGACGTTTTCAGAAGCTCTATTTGCGCTGGATTTTCTCCAAAATAAAAACCAGGGCGCGTCTCCACCATTCGTCGGTGAGAGACACTCTAATAAATTCAGGCGAGTCAATTCCTCGCCCGGCAAAGAACTCTTGCAACAGATGGTGCTTAAATTCAATGTCAGATCCAACTATACGAAATAGGCCGGAACGATCAAATATCTCAGATAACATATCCTCGACATTCGCATCATGACCTCTTTTTTTTCGCTATCTGCAACTATTGGGACTTACAGCCGACGGAATTGTTATTACTCTACCGTCACCGACTTCGCCAAATTTCGAGGCTTATCGACGTCGGTACCTTTCTGAAGTGCAACGTGATAGGCAAGCAATTGCAACGGGATGGTGTGGAGGATGGGGCTGAGCAAGCCAGCATGTTCCGCCATGCGAATAACATGGATGCCCTCGCTCTCTTGAATGTGGGAATCGGCATCGGCAAAAACATAGAGTTCGCCACCACGCGCACGGACTTCCTGTAGATTGGATTTAAGCTTTTCCAGCAGCGCGTCATTGGGAGCGATGGCTACCACCGGCATGTCCTTGTCCACCAGCGCAAGCGGACCATGTTTCAGTTCCCCGGCTGCGTAGGCTTCGGCGTGGATGTAAGAAATTTCCTTGAGTTTTAGCGCGCCTTCCATCGCGATCGGGTAATGCATGCCGCGCCCGAGGAACAAGGCATGGTTTTTTTGCGAAAATCTTTCAGCCCAAACCTTGACCTGAGGCTCCACTTGCAACGCATGCTGCAATGCGACGGGTAAATGCCGCAGCGCAGCGATCATCGCAAGCTCTCTCTCGCCGGATAATTTGCCGCGCAGTTTCGCCAACGTCATGGTAAGCAGCATCAACGCAGCCAACTGCGTGGTGAATGCCTTAGTAGAGGCGACACCGATTTCCGGCCCGGCACGGGTAAGGAAGCGCAGATCCGTCTGCCGCACCAAGGCGCTTTCAGCAACATTGCAGATGCCAAGACTATGGCGATGTCCCAGTAACCTTGCATAGGTGAGCGCGGCCAGCGTGTCCGCTGTTTCCCCCGATTGGGATATTCCAACCACTAGCGCATTGGGACTGGCTACGGGGTTACGATATCGGTACTCACTGGCAATCTCTACATTGCAAGTCAATCCCGATAAAGTTTCCAGCCAATAGCGCGCCACCAGCCCGGCATGATAGCTGGTGCCGCAGGCGAGTATCAGAATGCTGTCGGTGCTTCGTAAAATATTTTCCGCTTCGCTTCCAAACAGGCGTGGAGAAATGGAAGAGGCGTTGAGCACCATTTCAAGGGTATTCGCCACAACGCCCGGCTGCTCGAATATTTCTTTCTGCATGAAATGGGCGTACGGTCCCAGATCCACCGCCTCGTTCGTCAATTCACTTTCATGCACGGCGCGGGTCACTTCCGTGCACGTACCGTCACGAAGATTGACAATCCGATAGCCGTCGCGACGCAGTTCGGCCACATCGCCTTCTTCCAGATAGATCATGCGCTTGGTGACTTGTAGCAGAGCGGAAGCGTCTGAGGCTGCATAATTGCCCGATGCGCCGAGCCCAAGCAGCAAAGGCGCGCCGTTACGGGAAACAACGATGCGCTCCGGCCGCGACTCTTCCATGACGGCGATCGCATAGGCGCCCTGCAATTCCCCCACAGAACGGCACACTGCTTCAAATAAATCAGGGGCTTCTCTCAGCTCGAATGTGATGAGGTGGGCGATGACCTCGGTATCGGTGTCGGAGATGAACTCAAACCCTAACGCCTGCAGACGCTGCCGCAGCGCCTCGTGATTTTCGATGATGCCATTATGTACTACCGCTACTTTCGATATTTCCCCGGAGAAATGTGGGTGAGCATTGCGCTCGGAAGGTGCGCCGTGAGTCGCCCATCGGGTGTGCGCAATGCCGACTTCGCCACAAAAATTCTGTTCGCCCGCAAGTTTACTAAGCTCGGCAACCCGCCCGGTAGTGCGCAATCTGTGCAATCCGCCGTTCATCAAAGCGATGCCGGCCGAATCATAGCCACGGTATTCAAGGCGGCGCAAGCCTTCCAGTAAAGTGGGAACAATATTATTTGTGGCTACTGCACCGACTATTCCGCACATTGATAGGGTTCCTCTCTACTGCATTTCGGAGAATGATAAGGGTGAATGGATGCGGATATTCCAGGTTTCATTTTCCACTCTTCGGCTTTTTAACCGGACGCGTCCAACCCTCAATGCTCATCTGTTTCGCACGTGACAATGTCAGCATTTCCGGCGGCGTATCTCTGGTAATCGTCGAACCTGCGCCAATGGTTGAACCTCGCGCAACTGTCACTGGCGCAACCAATTGCGTGTCGGAGCCGACAAAAACATTGTCCTCAATGACTGTCTGGTATTTGTTGGCACCGTCGTAATTGCAGGTAATCGTCCCAGCGCCAATGTTGACATTTTTACCGATTATGGAGTCGCCGATGTAACTGAGGTGATTGGCCTTGCTGCCGGTCGCAATAGTGCTATTTTTGACTTCGACGAAATTCCCGATATGCACTTCACCGTCAAGCCTGGTTCCCGGACGGATACGCGCGTAAGGCCCAATGCGGCAGTTTTTTCCGATTTCGGCAGCTTCGATCAGGCTGAACGGTGCGATTGCCGAGCCCGCCGCAACCTTAACGTTCTTCAGTATGCTGTGAGCACCCACTTTCACCCCATCGTCCAATTGGACAGAGCCCTCGAAAATGCAGTTAATGTCTATTTCAACGTCTCTGCCGCAGATAAGTTGACCACGGATGTCGATGCGGGCCATATCGGCCAAAGTAACACCCTGATCCAGGAGTTTTTTCGCGGATTCATTCTGATGGATACGCTCAAGGCCCGCCAATTGCGTTTTGCTGTTAACGCCAACCGTTTCCCAGGCGTGAGCCGGCTGGGTAGCTTCCACCTTGACGCCATCGTTGACCGCCATTGCTACAATATCAGTCAGGTAATATTCCTTCTGCGCATTGTTGTTCTCCAGCCGGTGGAGCCAGCCGTGGAGATACCGGTTCGGGATCACCATGATTCCGGTATTGATCTCGCGGATCTGCCGCTGGGGTTTACTGGCATCCTTCTCTTCGACAATGGCAACGATTGCGTCCTTTTCATCCCGCACGATTCTGCCGTAGCCTGCGGGATCGGGCAGCTCTACCGTCAGCAGAGCCAAATTGTCCCCCGCAGTTGCAATCAGCTCCTTCAGGGTCTCGAGGCCGGTCAGCGGCACGTCACCATACAACACGAGTGTCATGCCGGTGCTGTCCAGGTGTGACAGCGCCTGCATGAGCGCATGGCCCGTTCCCAGCTGCGGCATCTGTTGAACCCAGGTAAGCGATTCATCGGCAATTGCGATTGGCACAGCCTCACCGCCATGTCCATAAACTACGCAAATCCTCCGCGGCATCAATAGGCGAGCGGAGTCGAGCACATGGCCGAGCAAGGGTTTCCCGGCTAGCGGATGTAAGACCTTAGGCAGCGCCGAGTACATGCGCTTGCCGAGTCCGGCAGCGAGAATGACGATATCCAGTTTAGACATCAATGATGAGTGATAAAAAAACCCGGCTGGAAGAGATAAGTATGCGCATCGACAGTATGCCCATCGTTATGGGTCGCTTATTTGTCGCATGGCGCGATGGGGAAGCTTATCCGGCGAACTGATGATCGAAAGCTTCTTTGCAAAATCGAATAGGGTTAATTTATCACATGGTGCGCCCAAAATCCAAGCTATTGATCCAGCGGGCTTCGCTAGGTCGGCTTATTCTACAAATAAAAAAGGCGGCTATGCCGCCTTTGCCGTAATCCAGCACAACTGGTCAATGCCCGCGTTTTCGCAGTTTCTGAATTGCCGCCAATTGTGCGATGGCTTGGCTCAGTTCAGCCTGGGCCCGCGCATAATCGATCGTGGAGGAGCGGTCCCGCATGGCTTCTTCCGCCCGCTTTTTGGCTTCAATTGCTTTCAATTCATCGAGATTGGCGCCGCGCACAGCGGTGTCGGCAAGAATGGTTACCACGTCCGGTTGTATTTCCAGCATGCCGCCCGAGACGTAGACTAATTCTTCTTCCTGCAGCGGCGCCTTGATGCGTACCGACCCGGGCTTAATTCGAGTCAGCATGGGGGTGTGCTGCGGGTAAATACCCACTTCTCCCGCCTCCGCTGGAGCCACCAGGAACTCGGCAGGGCCGGAATAGATGGATTCCTCTGCGCTGACAATATCAACGTGAAACACGCCCATTTTTCTTTCCATTACCGAGTGATTGGCTTTATTTACAAAGCCAAGTTCATGAGAATAACCTTTTATTGCAAGGTTTTGGCTTTTTCGACTGCTTCATCTATCCCGCCGACCATATAAAACGCTTGTTCCGGCAAGTGATCGTAATCTCCGGCGACAATGCCTTTGAAACCCTTGATGGTTTCTTTTAATGACACATATTTACCCGGTGAGCCGGTGAATACTTCCGCCACGTTAAAAGGCTGAGACAGAAAGCGCTGAATCTTGCGTGCGCGCGCCACGGCCAATTTGTCTTCCGGAGACAGCTCATCCATTCCCAGAATTGCAATAATGTCGCGCAACTCCTTGTAGCGCTGCAGAGTCTGCTGCACGTCGCGTGCGGTATTGTAGTGCTCTTCGCCAACCACCAGAGGATCTAGCTGACGCGAAGTGGAATCGAGCGGGTCCACCGCTGGGTATATTCCAAGCGAGGCAATGTCGCGCGATAACACCACGGTCGCATCCAGGTGGCCAAAAGTCGTAGCCGGCGATGGATCAGTCAGATCGTCCGCCGGCACATAGACAGCCTGGATCGACGTAATGGAACCCGATTTGGTCGACGTAATACGCTCCTGCAGACGCCCCATTTCCTCTGCCAGGGTCGGCTGGTAGCCCACTGCGGAAGGCATCCGGCCCAGCAATGCCGACACCTCCGTGCCTGCGAGAGTAAAGCGGTAGATATTGTCTACAAACAACAACACATCGCGGCCTTCATCCCGAAAGAATTCCGCCATGGTCAGACCGGTCAACGCCACGCGCAGCCGGTTACCGGGCGGCTCGTTCATTTGTCCATAAACCAGCGCTACTTTGTCCAGCACATTGGACTCTTTCATTTCATGGTAGAAATCGTTACCCTCGCGGGTTCGCTCGCCTACACCTGCGAATACCGAAAAACCACTGTGTTCAATGGCGATGTTGCGGATCAATTCCATCATGTTCACGGTCTTGCCCACACCCGCGCCGCCAAACAGTCCAACCTTGCCGCCTTTGGCAAAGGGACAGACCAGATCGATAACCTTGATACCGGTTTCCAGCAACTCGGTCGATGCCGAAAGCTCATCAAATGCCGGCGCCTTACGGTGTATCGACATGCTCTTCTCCGCACCGATGGGCCCCATCTCGTCAATCGGCCTTCCCAGAACGTCCATGATCCGGCCCAAGGTCTTGGTACCGACCGGTACCAGGATCTGGTCGCCAGTGTTGGTTACCATCATGCCGCGGCGGAGCCCATCAGAGGACCCAAGCGCAATCGTCCGCACGATACCGTCACCCAATTGCTGCTGCACTTCGAGCGTTAGCTCTGTCCCCTCCAGCACCAGCGCGTCATACACTTTCGGCATCGCATCGCGTGAAAACTCGACGTCAACCACCGCGCCGATACATTGAACAATTTTTCCCTGGCTCATGTTGTTTCCTAATTGCTGAATCAAAATATTTAAACTGCCGCCGCGCCCCCGACAATCTCCGACAATTCCTTGGTGATGGCTGCCTGGCGCGATTTATTGTAAATCAATGTCAATTCATTGATCACGTTGCCGGCATTATCCGACGCGGCCTTCATCGCTACCATTCGCGCCGATTGTTCGGATGCCATGTTTTCTGTCAGCGCCTGGTAAATCAGCGCTTCCACGTACCGTACCATGATGTCATCAATGACCGGTTTAGCTTCAGGTTCGTAAATGTAGTCCCACACGCCGCGCTGCCCCTTGGGACCTTCGCCGCCTTTGAGGCGTTCGTCGGAAAGCGGGAGCAACTGCTCCATTACCGGCTCCTGTTTCATCGTATTGATAAAGCGAGTGTAAAAAATATACACACGATCGAAGCGGTCTTGGGTATAGCCATCGAGCATGATCTTTACCGCACCGATCAGTTTCTCCAAATCCGGCGTATCTCCCAGGCCGATAACGTGCGAGACTACGTCGGTCCCAAGCCGGTTCATAAATCCAAAACCCTTGTTGCCGATACAGCACGCCTCGATCTGCTCACCCTCCGTTTCCCAGGCCCTCATTTTGCTGACCGCCATACGCAGCACGTTCGTGTTGAGTCCGCCGCATAAACCTTTGTCCGAGGTAACCACGACTATGCCAATGCGTTTAACCGTATCCCGCTCTATTAGAAATGGGTGGCGATACTCCGTGTTGGCGCGGCTCATATGCGCCGCAACATTTCGTATCTTTTCGC
>JALYOY010000039.1 GCA_030856655.1 Pseudomonadota bacterium
GTTTTACGTAGATAAGCTTGTCGGTATCGAACCCAAGCTCAGCGGCTTCTTTCTTGAATTTGCCCAGTACTTCATCCGCGATGCGCGGGGTACGTGAAAGAAGCCATAAATAACTCCTGTCGGACCCGGTAACGAAAGAGTACCGATAGTCATCTTTGTCCAGATCGAATATCACGTATGAACCGTAAAACGGCCCAAAAAATGACACTTTTAAGTGGCCGGTGTTGGGGCTCCCCACAAAATAAGCCTTGCCTTTCGCAATACGCCATTCTCCTTTTTGCGGATCATATCCCTTATTCACCACATTAATGCCGCCGTCATCACGCATGCTGTAAGTGGCGGTGATGTCCGTTAAACCTTTTTCGAACGTGTGTTCGAGACGCGCGATTTCGTACCACTCGCCCAGATACCGCTGCACATCGACGTTCTTGACCGGCGTAATCCCCTTCGGCAACCCCGCACATCCAGCCAATGCCGCTAGAGTTGTCATTATCAGTAAAGTACACAGCGCGTTACGCATTCAAATATCTCCAGACCTATGTTGAACTCTTTTATACCCCAAAAAGCGATTGCAGAGCTTACCTGCCTATCTAGCAAGTAAGCCGCTGATGACCCAAAGAATATGCATTATCGATTAGCTATTTCGAGACTCGATGCAACGTCAATGCAGGCCCGCTCTTGGTTTCGAGCGTGGCGGTATTACCGTTAGCACCTAGCTTGAACGCGGTCGTCTCCGTTCCGGAAAAACCCGCGCAACCATTGTTATCATAAGTGAATGCCTTGATAGTCAGGGCCTTGCTGCCGGAATCGTAAGTATACGAAGCAAATTCGATACCCGGATCACCGCAACTCTCATGATCGGCAGTTTTAACATCCCCGATTGGATCGACCATCATGTATTTCCCGTTGGAAAAAAACAGATAGAGGGAGGTCTTGATAGCGACCGGATCAGCGGCCCAAGCTCCGATAATGCCTTTTGGGTCATTCTCCATTCTGGGAAAAAAGTTCTCCTTGACCTCGGTCTGGATGGGCTCCTTCGAAGAACTGATTTTCAATGTACCCGCGATATGAAAGAGTTCGCCGAACAGACTCTTCTGTTCCCTCTTCCTTTGCACCGTAAAAATATCCGAAGTGATCAAATCGGCGCCATCGGTATGAATTCGCCAGTTTGGCCGTGGGTTCGACAGCCCGGCCTGAAGATTGGTATCGATTACCGGTTTTGCCGCGAACGTGAATCCTCTGGCATCCATCGCGGATAGACGCGCTGCGCCGTATTCCACGCCGGCCTTACTGATTAGGTTGCCGCCGCATACGCGGTTGGTATCGCAGGAATCATCCGGCGTTGCTTCCCCTTGCAAATACTCGCCAGTGCCGTCCGCGGCAATACGGATAACGGAAGCGGTGGCCGTGTCATGTCTAACCCAAATATTGGTGGCGAGCATGTTCATGCCCTGCGAAAGAAAGTGGGCCCGGGCTTCCGCCGCGGTTTTGACCGGCCCGGCGACACTGCCCGCCTCTCTTGCTTTCTGTAACTCGGGAGACGCAGCAAACGCCGCGGGGTCGCTGTCCAGATTGATTGAGGTACTAACAGCGGCTGCGGCATCGGGTGGGATGGAAATGCCATTCTCAAGGTTGCCATCCACATCAAGCGACTGAAACAGGATAAGCAGGTTTTGTAGCCTGTTACCGTTATCTCCCGCCAATTCAATTGGCGTAATGATGGGCGCACCGCTTACTTTTCCTAAAACCAGGCTACCCAGCTTGAATTCTACCGTATCTCCATGATTGTATTTAAAGACTCCCTTCTCGTCGGTGACACTGGCGGCCCCGGAAGACGGAAGATAGGCGACGCCCCCCACCATGGTATCCATCAATATTCCCGTAGCCGGGCCCTTTTCCGTTTTGCCGCCGCTACCGCTACTGGAACCCGTCGATGAAGGCTCGCTTCCATCACCGCATGCTACAAGGCTCAGGATCAATGCCATTGGCAGCAAGCGGCCCCAGGAGGTTTTTATCTTATTTCGAGTAAATTTCATCCAGGTAAATTCCGAATTGATCGAGACTTGCATTTTAAACTATAACGCTACCATTCTGAAAAACATCCTCCTCTTTTTCTGTCCCATTGAAATGCAACAGGCTGGGCTTTGACAGAGGCGGATATCAGCACGTTTCATAGT
>JALYOY010000050.1 GCA_030856655.1 Pseudomonadota bacterium
TTCTTTTTGCCATCTTCTGCTCCATTTCCTCGCCCCGTAGGGCAATCAAAGGTAGCAGATTCTCCACTTATCGGCTTGTTCAAATTTCCGGTACCAGCTCTAACTCCGCACATGTAAGGCTGTGTTATCGGTGACACGATCACCCTACCGTGACTGCACCCATTGAAAGAGCCATCATCCTTTTCGCCATCGTCATACCACGGTCAATAGTTTACTCGCAATAATCGTATAGCCAACCAGATCATCTAGCTCGTCCACCAGGTCCGCATGCGCTGTAGCATCGCAACGGAAAGTACGGAAGCAAACATAAGAATAAATTTTTTCATTGTGCGATTCCTGCCCCTAGGACTAGCGTTGAAGCTCAGCCGACTGACAAAAGCGAAGCTTGGCCAGTCCGCTGAAGCGCCTCGTTGGCACACACTAGCCATAGCTCGACGGTCATAGTCTTAATGAGCGCTAACGCAATATCTCCGTCCTGCCTTAGCAGGGTTCTTTAGTGCTGCGAAGGCCTCGTACTTAAGTACATGTCGAAGAAGCTTGCACATTAAAAGTTTTCGGGTAGGTATGGTAATTAAGCATCTGAATACATAGATACTTTATTCTGGCATGTTATTTGCTTGTAGGCATATGAAACAAGAAAATAACTCGTTGCGCTGTATACGAAGGCAGCGTTTAGACGATGGATACAAGGGAGGAGATTTTTGATGTTGAATAAAACGATAAGAGTTTATGCGGTGATGGGGGCTTTTGCCCTTAGTGTTGCTGGGATGTCATCTGCCACCATGGCGGCTGCGCTCAGCGCTTCGGTGGGCGGCGTGCCGGTTGGTGCAGGAGTGTATGAGAATTTTGATAATCTCGCTGCCACCGGCGGTCTTAGCGCAAGAGGCATCAACGTAGCATTTAGCGGTATGGGAGCCGGCACGGCTAGTCTTCCAAACATGGCAGGGCTGTATGCTGCGCCGTTCATTTCCGGCAGCAATGGTGTACCGTTTGCCAACTTGCAGACTAATGGCCCGGATACAACCCAGTATCTCACTACCGGCATTGGCCAGATCACGCTACAGCTAGATCAACCTAACCAGTATTTTGGTCTGCTGTGGGGCTCGGTTGATGACTACAATACGCTGTCTTTCTATAATGGCACTACTCTCCTCTTTAATTTCACAGGTCTTGATGTTGATGGTTTGGCCAATGGCAATCAAGGAGCTGCGGGCACCTTGTATGTGAATATCAATTCCGACACCCCTTTTGATAGAGTGGTTGCCTCGAGCACAGGGTACGGATTTGAGTTCGATAACGTCGCGCTGGCTGTAAACCCTGCCAATTCGATTGGGGTCTCTCCAGTTCCGGAACCGGAAACTTATGCCATGCTGCTGGCAGGGCTTGCCATGGTAGGCGCGATGGTTCGCCGAAGGACAATGTCAACAAAGTAATCGGATACAGATCAGCCAAACGGGAGCTTTGGCTTCCGTTTGTATTTAGACGCTGAAGAGTACGCCAAAAACATCGCAAACTACTTTCTCGCGGCACTATCAACCGCCGCCTGTCGATGCTGCGCCTTATAGCGAATGTGTGCTTTCAGAAACGGGACTGGCTTGATACACCGCTCGGCCAAAAGATAAAGTTGCTGAAGGAATCGGAAGGGCGGGTGCCGCTGCTATCGCAGAACGAATTGAACGCCATCCTCGACGCCTGCCCGAACGAATATAGCAAAACTGCCATACGACTGGCAGCGTATTGCGGCTTGCGAGCGGAAGAGATTTGGCGACTCAGGCTAGAGCATGCCAAGAAGGATCACCTATGGCTTGCTTTTGAGCAAAATGCAGGGGTAAGTATCGAAACCGTGCCAATACCGGGAAATTTTAGACTGAGTCCGGCATGGCGCCGATCGGTATCAGCCACCGAATGATTTAGCGGTACTACTGGCGAGGCCTTGCTGAGATAAAGGGGTAATTTGAGGCTCCATGACCTTAGGCATGCTTATGGGTCCTGGTTGGTTCAGAATGGAGTTGACTTGTATCTGACTGGCAAACTGCTGCGGCATAAATCGCTGGCAAGCACGAAGCGATATGCGCACTTTGCGGACTCGCAAAAACATGATGCGGTCAAAAAAGCTTTCGGGTGATTGCTCTATATTTACTCTATGCTGGAGCAGAAAAAACCGTTAACACCCTCAAGAACCGCATGAATACTGGAGGCGGGGGTCGGAATCGAACCGGCGTCCACGGCTTTGCAGGCCGCTGCATGACCACTCTGCCACCCCGCCATTGTTGCGCAACCGGATGGGTTGCGCTGCAATATCTTTATTGCAATGGCAAAAACTAAAAAGGGAAAACGGATTTCAGCAAAGGCGCATAACTAACTACGCATGGCCTCTTGCGAAAGTATCCATTTTCCCTGCAAACTGGAGCGGGAAACGAGGCTCGAACTCGCGACCCCAACCTTGGCAAGGTTGTGCTCTACCACTGAGCTATTCCCGCGAAAAACAATGCTGGCATTATAAGGGTGCTGCTGTCTTTGTCAAGAAAAGGCAACGTAAGAGCTGGGTTTGAAATGATTTTCAATTATGCTTCAATGCCTGGGGAATCGCGACTTTCAGATAATATCCCATCGACCACAGCGTTAGTATGGCGGCCAGATAGATCAGCCATGTTCCCACTTCCTGCGGATTGAAGCTGTCGCCTATTTTATCGTGATATAACAGCAACGGGATGGCCACCATTTGAGACACCGTTTTTAACTTCCCCAGAAAGGAAACAGCCATGCTTTTGCCTTTGCCGATTTGCGCCATCCATTCACGCAGCGCCGAAATGGTAATTTCCCGTCCAATGATGATGAAGGCAATCAGCGCATCGAGTCTGCTCAAATAGACCAGCACGATCAGTGCCGCGGCCACCATCAGCTTATCCGCTACTGGATCAAGAAAGGCGCCGAAAGCCGAGGTCTGATTGAGCACTCTGGCAAGGTAGCCATCCAGCCAATCGGTGATAGCCGCGCCGGTAAAGATAACGGTAGCTATCAGGTTCTGATCGGACTGAGACAACCATGAAGGTGGGAAATAGAAAATACCTACAAACAGCGGAATCGCAAGAATACGCATCCACGTCAGGATATTAGGCAGGTTAAAAGGCATAAGGCTCAGGATATGCCATTAAGAGGGGAGAAAAGAAAGGCCCAAATATGGAACGAGGAGGCAACCCGCGGGTTGATTCAATGTAGTTCCTTGTAAATCTTCTCCGCCAGTGCACGGCTAATTCCTTCAGCCTGCTGTAATTCTTCGATACTTGCGGTTAAAACGCCTTTCAATCCGCCAAACCGTGCCAGCAGGCTTTGACGACGCTTGGCTCCAATGCCCTCAATTTGCTCTAAACTTGAACTGGTGCGCGATTTTCCAAGTTTGGCGCGATGACCATAAATGGCAAAACGGTGGGCTTCGTCGCGAATTTGCTGGATGAGATGCAATCCATGATGATCCTTCGACAATTGTAGCGGCTTTTCCCTCCCCGGGAAAACCAAATGTTCCAAGCCGGGCTTGCGTTCCTCGCCTTTAGCCACTCCTAGCAGATTCGCTTCGTTCAGCCCCAGCTCGACCAACACTTCCCGAGCCGCACTTACCTGCCCTTTACCACCATCGATCAGGATCAGATCGGGAAGCCTACCCTCGCCTTCGGCAATTTTATGATAGCGCCGCGAAAGGACATCGCGCATGGCCGCGTAGTCGTCTCCCGGCGTAATGCCATTGATATTGTAACGGCGGTATTCGCTGTTGCGCATGGAAAAGTTGTCATAAACCACGCAGGATGCAATGGTTGCTTCACCTTGCATGTGGCTAACGTCAAAACATTCAATGCGACAGAGCCCCGTCATATCCAGCACCTGTTGCAAGGCTAGCAGCCGCTCCTCCTGGCTGGCCTGACGGCTCAGCATTTGTTCCAGCGCAAGCCGCGCGTTTTCGGCCGCCATATCCAGCCACATGCGCCTGTCCCCGATGGGATTGGCATTGATAACGATCTTATGGCCAGACTGTTCTACGAGCAGGGTTTGCAACGTTTCCCGCTGAATTTTTTCGCCGACGATAATAAGATGCGGCACAGTTCGATTGAGGTAATGCTGGGCCAGAAAAGCCTCCACTACCGAGGGCAGATCATACCCTTCCGCATTTTGCGGAAAAAAACTCTTGTCCCCCAAATGCCGCCCTCCCCTGACCATCGCAAGATTTACGCAGACTCTCCCGCCACCGTTATTCTCTGCAACGCAAGCAACCACATCGGCGTCCAGCGCCCTACCGCTGTCCACAAACTGCTTTTCCCGGATTTTTCGCAGTGACTGGATCTGGTCACGGAACAATGCAGCGTACTCATAATTTTGGTCGTTCGCGGCTACCTGCATCTTTCCGGCGATACTTTCCATCACTTCGGTTTGCTTGCCCTGCAAAAAAAGCTCGGCATTTTTTGCATCTTCCCGATAAGTCTCCGCGTTGATCAGATCGACGCAAGGCCCACTGCAACGCTTGATCTGATAGAGCAGGCAAGGCCTGGTGCGATTGCTGAACACGCTGTCCTCGCAAGTGCGGATACGGAATACTTTTTGCAGAAGCTGGATACTCTCTCTCACCATTCTTGCATTGGGAAAGGGACCAAAATAGTGATTTTTTTTATCCAGCCCCCCGCGGTAAAATCCAAGCCGGGGAAAACGATGGCCGGTCAGGACGACGTATGGGTACGATTTGTCATCCCGAAACAGGATGTTATAACGCGGAGTTAAAGTTTTTATTAAGTTGTTTTCGAGTAACAGTGCCTCGGCTTCAGACCGGGTAACAGTAGTCTCAATTCCGGTAATCTGAGACACCATCAATTGCGTGCGAGGACCCAGCCCATTTTTCTGAAAGTAGGAGGAGACGCGTTTTTTCAGATCAATGGCCTTGCCGACATAAATTACCTGCCCCGCCGCGTTCATCATGCGGTAGACCCCCGGCTGGGAGGGCAGACCCGTACAAAACGCCTTGGCGTCAAAAGTTGATGCCGCCACCAATGAGATCAGTCCTCCTCGCCCAGCAAGTTACCCGCTATGGCCCAATTTTCGTGGGCTAACTCATCGAACGCGATATAGGTATAGGACTTGGGTTTGTGCGCAACACGCTCTAGTGTGTCGGTGATTTCCTGCGCAATTTGTTTCTTTTGCTCGCGGCTGAGTACGCCGGCGATACGAATATTGACATAGGGCATGGCTTAGTTTCCGCTTGGTTTCCGCTTGTTTTCTGGTAGCTGCTGAGTTGCCCAATTGATTGCCAAATGAGGAGAAGCCAAATCAGCGCAGATTTTTTCCATCACCTGCTCGAACATCTTGGTGGTCAGGCGCCGGGTCTGTGTATTGTAACGGCTGCAATGATAGCTGTCATACAACGCTATGCCCCTGCTTTTCGGGCCATCACAAGCAAAATCACTGGGGATTGCATGAACCGCGCCGTGAGCGAAAGGAAAGCCTTTGATCTTCAGTCCAAGAGCCATCAGGGCTGCCTGATGGGCGACAGCGCCGAGAGCAAGCAACGCGACGCCTCCCCCTTCCCTGAAAGCAGCAATTTCAGCTGCCAGATACCCGTTGCATTCACGAATCTCGCCCGGCTCCGGCTTGTTTTGGGGGGGTAAGCATTTGACCGCGTTCGTGATACGGCAGTTCACAAGCTGCAAATCGTCATCGATGGAAGCGGAACCTTCATGGCTGGCAAAACCAAATTTATGCAACGTCCGATATAACAAAATTCCCGCAAAGTCACCGGTAAAGGGCCTGCCGGTACGATTAGCTCCATGCATGCCGGGAGCTAACCCAATGATCAGCAACTTGGGTGCCACGTCGCCAAAAGCCGGCACTGGACGAGCGTAATAAGACGGATAGCGGGTTTTTACTTCGTCAAGAAAGCCAGCCAACCGCTGGCATCGACGACAATCTCCGGAGAACGTTGATGGCATGGGGGTCATCAATTACCTTTTGTAGTAAAATGCGCGCTCTTTTGATGAGTTGGAAAAATAATGGCTAAAGTTCTCGCAACAGAAATTCGTGTCGGCAACCTGATCGAGTGGGACAAGCGCATCTGGCGGGTATTGAAATGTTACCACGTCCATGTTGGGGGCCGGGGTGGAGCATTCATGCAAGTAGAGATGAAAGACATCGAAGCCGGCACGAAAACCAACCAGCGCATACGGACCGAGGACAAAGTCGAACGAGCGTTTGTGGAGCCGCGCGACATGATGTATCTCTACCAGGAGGGTGACAACTATATCTTCATGGACAAGGAAAACTACGAGCAACTAAGCCTGTCACAGGAATTTCTTGAAGGCCAGTATGAATACCTGTTACCGAACACGGACGTGCAAGTCAATTTCCACAACGAACGTGCCATCGGCGTTCAGCTTCCGGCCAGCGTAGTGCTGGCTATTACCGATACCGAGCCCAACCTCAAAGGCTCTACGGCCACCAGTTCCTACAAGCCGGCCACAATGGAGACGGGACTTGTGGTCATGGTTCCGGCATTCGTCCTGCAAGGGGAAAAGATCAAAATCAATACCGATAGCGGCGAATATATCGAGCGGATGTGACATTATACAAAACTGACAAAGGCACGTTTGCTGCCTGCGTAACTTCAATTCCTCGCCAACGCTGCCGCCGTCAGTTCCGCCACGGCGAGTTCGCTTTCGGGCGACTCTCCGTCCTGAAGCCGCCATGCCGCTGACAGTCCCGCCCCGGCGAGGATCCATTGCAGCAATCGCTTGCGCTCCAGGCCTGCCGCTTCCACTACCACATCTACTTGACGCAACAGTCGTCCTGCAACAGCGGCTGTTTCCGCATCAGGATTACAGAATAAATTTGCATAATCAAAACCACGTTCCCCAACGAGGCGTTTGGGGTCGATCGCCAGCCAGCCCCGAGGGCCGAAGTCGAGAATATTTTCATGATGAACGTCGCCATGCAGCACTACGGCTTCCCTAGGTGTCGCCAATAACTCGCATGCTGCTGCTGCGCACGCCGTGAGTATCCCGCCGTGCTCTATTGCGGCAGGCGCCAAGTCTTTAAACCACTTGGTCAGCGGAATGAGATCGAATGGAGGACGGTCTTTTTGACTATGAAGTGCGGCTATCGCACCGCAAATGATGCGACTTGCCTCGTCGTCGCCTCCATTGCGTGAGAGGTCGGCGAGCAAAACATCATTCTCTGCGCGCTTCATGAGTAATGCCGGGCCCTCGTAAGCCAGCACTCGTGCTGCCCCTCGCCCGGCCCACCAGGACATAAGAAGACCTCCGAATTTCTCCTCCGCCTCTACTGCAACCTTGAGCATCGCGGAAACACCGCCCTGGCGGACGGGCAAAAGCCGGCTGCCACGGCTAATGATTGCGTCACCATCCGGCGTCAGACTCCAACGGTCGAGATACTCGTTAAACGTACTGCTATTATCCAGCCGGATTTCCCCCGTGATGGCCTTCGGATTCGAGAAAGAAGCGAAAAAGTAATATCGATGCCAAGGAAGTTATCAATTTCATGCAGATGTAGACAAGCGTGATTTGTCCGCCTAAAAACTCAGCTGGGTGCGAAAAGAGATGACGGAGAGGTTGTCTTTGCGCTCCGTGGCGGCGTTTCCAGCGTGGCCGATTGCAGCCTCGGTAACATAGTAATTGAGCATGAAGCGCAAGCCTTTCCGAACATACCAGTTAGCACCGAGCGTAATGATCTGAACTTGGCATTTCGATGTACCGGTGCTGCAGGGGTCGGCAGCCAGGCTCTGACTCGTATTTTCAGCCAAATCATACCGTGCCGCGAGTTCGAGTGCACCCCATTTGCTGATTGGCTTCGGCTTGCCAAAAGCACCACGCTCTTTCCTGTAGATTGATCTTTCGCCGGTTACAAAGCAGCTAGCTTGCACGTAGTATGCCGGTATAGTGGAGTCCTTCTGCGCCCCAGCCATTAAATGGGTGTTATCGAGCCTTGAGTTTGCGTATTCGCCTTGCAGCGTCACCGGTCCGATCGAATAAGCAGCCTCCACTTCAAAGGTGGTTTGACTATTGGCGCCAGATGGGCC
>JALYOY010000055.1 GCA_030856655.1 Pseudomonadota bacterium
AAGTCCCGGTGCATCCATGACCAGGGAGGAAAAGGTGCGTATCGCGCGGCAACTGGAACGCATGCGGGTGGATATAATCGAGGCCGGTTTTCCAGCAGCCTCCAATGGTGACTTCGAGGCAGTGAAGGCGGTAGCTCACGCGATTAAGGACAGCACTGTGTGTGGTCTTGCCAGGGCGATAGAAGCCGATATCAAGCGAGCGGGCGAGGCCTTGCGAGGCGCCAGCTCGGCGCGTATTCATACTTTTATTGCCACCTCTCCGATTCACATGGAGAAGAAACTGCGCATGTCTCCTGACCAGGTAATAGATCAGGCGGTGAAAGCCGTAAAATGGGCATGTCAATATACAGACGACGTGGAATTTTCCCCCGAAGATGCGGGCCGCTCCGATATAACGTTCCTCTGCCGTGTGCTGGACGCAGTCATTAATGCGGGAGCAAGGACCGTGAATATTCCCGACACCGTCGGCTACACGATGCCTGAGCAATTTGGCAAGCTCATCTATACTCTGCGTGAGCGTATACCCAGTTCCGATAAGGTGGTGTTCTCTGTACATTGCCATAACGACTTGGGGTTGGCGGTGGCTAATTCATTGTCAGCGGTAATGCACGGAGCGCGACAAGTGGAATGTACCGTAAATGGACTGGGCGAGCGCGCAGGCAATGCCTCGCTGGAGGAAATCGTGATGGCGGTACGCACGCGTCAAGACTTCTTCCCCTGTGATACGCGCATAGACGCCGTTCATATCGTACCGGCCAGCAAGCTGGTGTCCGGTATTACCGGCTTTCCGGTACAGCCGAACAAGGCCATCGTTGGTGCAAACGCGTTCGCTCATGAATCTGGCATACACCAGGACGGTGTACTCAAACACCGTGAAACTTATGAAATCATGCGAGCTGAGGATGTCGGCTGGGGAGCAAACAAACTACTCCTTGGCAAGCATTCCGGGCGTAACGCTTTTCGCAACCGTTTGGCGGAGTTAGGTATCGAACTGGAATCAGAAGAAATGCTTAATGCCACATTCATGCGTTTCAAAGAACTGGCCGACAAGAAGCACGATATCTTCGATGAAGACCTGCATGCACTCGTTTCAGACGACGCCATGGCCTTGCATGAACACTACAAGCTTTTGTCGCTGATCGCCCATAGCGAAACCGGGGAAACGCCGTATGCTAGTATAGTCATTGCCGAGGAAGGCAAGGAATCGCGTGCTGGGTCAGACGGTAGCGGGCCCGTAGACGCTACGTTCCGGGCAATCGAGAAGATTCTGGCAAGTGGCGCCGAGTTGCAATTGTTTTCAGTTAACGCCATCACGAGCGGTACCGACTCACAGGGCGAGGTGACAGTACGATTGCAAAAATCGGGACGGATCGTAAACGGACATGGTGCGGATACCGATATCGTGGTGGCGTCTGCCAAAGCCTACCTCAGTGCGCTCAACAAATTGCACAGCAAGCTGGAGCGGGCTCACCCCCAAGTGTAGTGTAGAAGGATTGGGCAGGGCAAGATACACTCATCGTTTGGATAGGTAGAAAGACCAGTTGTCTGTGCTTTAAAAGCCATGGGGACGCGTTGGGTTTTTCTCAATCCCTACCGGCCCGTATTGCCGGGTATTACAACTTATGAAATTTTCGAGATACCTGGATTTTGCACGTTATGTTCTTGTACGCTTCTTTCAACATAACTGCACCGAAGTTGCTGCCAGCCTTACCTTCACCACGTTGCTTTCATTGGTGCCACTGATCGCTATCGCGTTATCTGTAGTGGCGGCATTCCCCGCGTTTACTGAATATTCCAATCAAATAAAGGACTTTATTCTCACCACCATGGTGCCAGAAGCGGCGAATAAGGTCATCTCTGTATACATGCAAAAGTTCGCCGATAATGCGGTACAGCTCACCGCCATCGGCATAGCTTTTTTGGGCGTGACAGCGCTCGCTCTGATGTTCACTATCGATAAGGCGCTGAATGCAATCTGGCGCGTAACCCGGTTGCGTCCGTTCCTCCATCGCCTGCTCATTTACTGGGCCATATTAACGATTGGGCCGTTGTTGATTGGTGCAAGCCTGTCGCTTACTTCCTGGCTGATCGGAATGTCCATGGGGTTAACCCAGGACATTCCCGGCATTAATGTCGCGCTTCTGCGACTGGCACCACTGCTGCTGACAAGCATTGCCTTTTCAATTCCATATCTCATAGTGCCTAATCGGCGGGTCGCATGGCGTCATGCAATTGCGGGGGGTGTCGCTGCGGCGGTGGGATTTGAGGTAATGAAACAAGGATTCGCGTTTTATATTACCAATTTTCCCACGTATCAGGCGGTATATGGCGCATTCGCCATTCTCCCGATTTTTTTGTTGTGGATTTATCTGTCGTGGCTGATGGTGTTACTGGGCGCGGTGATTGCCGCGTCCCTTTCCAGTTGGCATTTTGGTGAATGGCGACGAGATCCGACAGCGCAGGGCAAGCAATTCCTTGACGCTTTGCGTTTGCTGGAAGTACTGGGAGAGGCGTTCAAGAGCGGCAGGGTCGAAACCTACTCTAGCCTTCACAAGCATCTCATGTTAAGTTTTGAAGAGATGGAACAAATGCTCGAACTTATGAATCGCGCCAATTTGGTCCGGCAGGTGAAGTCAGGTGGATGGGTTCAGATCCTTGATCCCGGCAAGATCATGGTTGCCGACATTTATCGCCTGTTTACATTTCGTCCTGAGGCAGCGCATGCCGCCGCAGCGGGGAACGTAAAGCTGGAACAGCTGCTTGACGATATCACAACCGGTATGGACGAGAAAATGAACGTGCCATTATCTCAGCTTTTTACGGAAACCGAGTCAGAGGAATCCGGCGCCGCGACCAGATAATACCCAGCATAAAATACCCAGCATAAAACGTAACCTCAACCGGATTACCCAATTAAAAATGGTGCAACGCGCTCTCGCCGTCTTGTTCTGCCTACTGCTTACGCTGTCGTCCAGCACCCAGGCAAAAGACTTTGTATTCACGGATTCCACGGGCAAAAAACTCACTCTTTCCGATTACAAGGGCAAATGGGTACTGATAAATTTCTGGGCCACGTGGTGTCCGCCTTGCCTGAAGGAAATTCCTGATCTGGTGTCGCTCTACGAGAGCCGAAAGGATGTAATGGTGATCGGTGTAGCGATGGATTACCAAAATCCGAAGACCGTGCTGAAATTCGTTGACTCACTCTCCATTTCCTACCCCATAGTGTTTGGCGACAAAAAAATTGCCGCGCAAATTGGTCCGGTGTCGATGCTACCCACTACGTATTTGTTCGATCCTGCCGGCCAACCGGCAGCTTACAAGGTAGGACTCATTTCGCGAGAAAGTCTAGAAGAATTCATGCGGGAAAATTCCCCAAATCCCCAGGACAATCGTTCTGGTGGAGCCACCCAGCGAAAGCAGAAATAAATCCGTACAGATATGCATTGTCCGCGCATTACACTTTTCTGTACCAACGTTAGGACTGTTGATTATGCGCATGGCGCAAGCCTGAGCGAGAGCGAGTAAAAGAATAGAATAGTGGAGGCATTTGCGTCAGTCTCCACATATTCTCATTTTTATAAAATCAATAATATCTGGAAGCGGGACAGCCTGAGATCTTTCGTCCCGCCGTCCTTGATACTCAGCATTTCCTTCCTTCAAGCCACGCTCGCCGATAACGATGCGATGCGGGATACCGATCAACTCCATGTCAGCAAACATCACGCCTGGGCGCTCGTCACGATCATCAAGCAGAACGTCGATGCCGGCGTTAGCAATCCCGGCGTACAACTTCTCCACCTCGGCCCTTACCTGCATATTTTTCCTCATTCCAATGGGGATGATAGCGATTTGGAACGGCGCCATCGCAGCCGGAAAAATAATGCCGCGCTCGTCGTGATCCTGCTCAATGGCCGCCGCCACGATGCGCGATACGCCGATGCCATAGCATCCCATTTCCATCGGCCGTGTCTGCCCGGATTCATCAAGGTAGCCGGCTTTCATCGCTTCCGAATATTTGGTGCGCAACTGGAAAATATGACCCACCTCGATACCGCGGCAGATCTCCAGTTTTCCCCTGCCATCCGGAGATGAGTCACCGGAAATCACATTACGGATGTCGAAAATATGGTCGGGTTCTCTCGCATCACGGCCAAAATTAACGTCCGTAAAATGATAGCCTTCTTCATTCGCTCCACAAGCGAAATTGCCCATTACCGCTACGGCATGGTCCGCGATAAGCGGCAACCCCAAGCCGACAGGTCCTATATATCCCGGAGGGCAATGGATTTCCGCTAAAATCTCTGCTTCGTTCGCCAACTGGAAATCCGCAAGGAAAGAAATTTTTCGGGTTTTCATCTCGTTAAGATGATGATCGCCGCGCAGCAGCAATAAATACATTTCGCCATTCGCGATAACGGCCAGGGTTTTTACAGTTTGTTCGATAGGGATGTTCAGAGCTGCTGCGACCTCCTGGCAGGTCTTTATGCCTGCCGTTTCGATTTTTCGCATTACACCATTAGCCGCTTCGCGCGCCCTTGTCGGTTGCAGCGATTCCGCCATTTCGATATTGGCAGCGTAATCCGAATCCGGGCAGAAAACGATGGCATCCTCGCCGGAATCCGCCAGAACATGAAACTCATGTGAACCGCTGCCGCCTATCGCTCCGGTATCCGCGGTTACCGCACGAAATCTCAATCCCATGCGGGTGAATATCCGGCAGTAGGCGTCCTGCATTATTTGGTAAGTCTTCTCCAGGCTCGCAATCCCGGCGTGGAATGAATAAGCATCTTTCATTATGAATTCGCGCGCCCGCATTACACCGAAGCGGGGCCGGATCTCATCGCGGAACTTGGTTTGAATCTGATAAAAAATAAATGGCAATTGGCGATAACTTTTGACTTCTCGCCGCGCAATGTCGGTAATAACTTCTTCATGCGTGGGACCAAAGCAGAAATCGCGCTGATGTCTATCCTTGATTTTCAACATCTGGGGGCCGAATACATCCCAGCGTCCGCTTTCCTGCCATAACTCGGCAGGCTGTACCGCGGGCATCAGGAGCTCTACGGCGCCACTCTTATCCATTTCCTCTCGCACGATATTTTCAACCTTGCGCAGGACTCTCAAACCTAGCGGCATCCAGGTATAAAGGCCGCTTCCGAGGCGCTTTATGAGGCCGGCACGTAACATCAACTTGTGGCTCACCAATTCCGCTTCGGCCGGCGCCTCCTTGAGGGTGGTAATAAAAAAGCTTGATATGCGCATGTTGTTCCATTCCGCTGTGACAATTGAATTACAATAATTCTACCCTGAAATGCCGCAAGTGCCCTACCCCGCGCCTGGATGTTATATCGGTGAATTCCACGGCAGCCCGGGCTGAAAATGGATGCTTGTTCAAATCTGAACTGCGCTAAACTGTGGATTTTGGGGTGGCGCAAGCCTGGTACGAGAACTCAGCAATACCGAAAAAGAACGGTCAACCGAATGCGGGGTTTTATTAATCTCGTGACAGCTTTCAATCTGGGATAAAATATGAAAAAATCTGTCCTCTTGTGATGGATCAAACGGGTGAATTGCATGATCGACCGTAACGGATATCGCTCAAATGTCGGTATTATTCTGCTGAACTCGAAGAACGAGGTCTTTTGGGGCAAACGCATCAAGCAGGATTCTTGGCAATTTCCACAAGGTGGCATCAAAGCGGGCGAGAGTCCGGAGCAGGCGATGTATCGCGAATTGACTGAAGAAGTCGGTCTGCATCCTCGACATGTCGAAATCATCGGACGCACTCGCGACTGGCTACGCTATGAAGTGCCAGACCAGTGGATAAGACGCGACTGGCGGGGAAACTACAAAGGGCAGAAGCAAATTTGGTATCTGTTGCGCCTGGTCGGACGCGATTGTGACGTGTCGCTACGCACGAGCGTTCGCCCTGAGTTCGACGCCTGGCGCTGGAATCAGTATTGGGTGGAATTAGAGTCTGTAGTGGAATTCAAACGCCAGGTCTATCAGCAGGCTTTAACTGAATTGGCTAGATTACTCAACCGCGCTGTCTTTGATGGCAATGGTTACGGTGCGTCAGGCTATCCCATCAGGGAGGAGGCTGCGATTGCGCCCACCAAGCAGGGCGAATAAACCGTTCGGCAAGGCTTTAGCGCGGTAACACCGTGCGAATATCTCCAGACTGTTAGAGGCTTATGGGCGCCTTCAAAAATCCTATATCAAAGACATCGGATGCATGCTGCGTCAAGTTTCTTGTTTTCGTCCTCACTTGATATATAAGTGATAAATTAGTAAGTGAGCTTGAAATGAGTTTTGGATTTTTAGAGGTATCCTTACGGATAAGAGATACCCTTTACGAATATTTGTAGGCGTAATCGGCTGCGCCACTACAGCCGCGTTTTTAGGAGATTACCGATGATAATGCGGGCATTGATCATATTGCTGCTATCTATTGGAACTATTGGCGCCCCAGTCACTGTGTCTGCTGCCGATGAGCCCATCCAGCCGATTCCGGCTGTCACGCCAAAGAATGAAAACATGGTGGAGCTGGGAAAAATGCTCTTTTTCGATCCACGCCTATCGAAGTCTGGATTCATCTCTTGCAACTCCTGCCACAACCTGAGCATGGGCGGTACGGATAATTTGCAAACTTCCATCGGTCACAACTGGCATCAGGGTCCGATCAATTCGCCGACGGTATTGAATTCCAGCCTGAGTCTGGCGCAGTTCTGGGATGGCCGCGCCAAGGACCTGAAAGAGCAGGCGGGTGGACCTATTGCAAACCCGGGGGAGATGGCCTTCACCCATGAATTGGCGGTGGACGTGCTGCGCTCCATTCCCCAGTACCGGGCCCGCTTCAAGCAATTGTTCGGCTCCGATCAAATCAAGATCGATATGGTAACCGACGCTATTGCCGCCTTCGAAGAAACCTTGGTTACGCCTGATTCTCGTTTCGATAAATGGCTCAAGGGCGACAAGCAAGCCATCAACCAGACCGAGCTGGAGGGTTACAAATTGTTCAAGGATGCCGGATGCACGGCTTGCCACAACGGCGCTGCCGCCGGTGGCGCCTCCTTCCAGAAGTTTGGTGTACATGAACCCTACAAAACAGAGAGCAAGGCGGAAGGCAGATTCGGCGTAACTGGCAAGGATGCCGACCGCTTCATGTTCAAGGTGCCTACGCTGCGAAACGTGGAGTTAACTTATCCTTATTTTCATGATGGTGCCGCGGCAACCCTAGAGGAAGCGGTGAACGTCATGGGCCGGTTGCAGTTGGGCCGCAAGTTTACCAAAGAAGAAAATGCCAAAATCGTGGCGTTCTTAAAGACACTGACCGGAAAGCAGCCGCAGTTCACATTGCCCATCCTTCCCCCTTCAGTCAACGAGACGCCGAAACCTAAACCGTTTGGATAATCGGCGCAAAAAGGGCTCGTACTCGCCGTAGAGCTAGCTATCTTGTAGTTGTCCTCTAAGTTCTTGCCCAAGCTGGAAGTTGCAGCTTGGGCAAAGTTTAAGCAGCCTCGTGAAAGTAAAGCAATCAACACGTTTCTATCATCTTCTTGTTGTTCACTCCAATTGTTGATGAATTAACGTTGAACAAATGATTGCTTATTGGTCTGACTGAATTTATAGGAAGAGAAAGCCCCAGATTTAGGTTCCCCCAAGAATATGGATTTACTCCTGAAAATCAAGTAGAGTTATCTCTTGAATAATTAAAATATGGAGTCCCCCATGAGTGCAAAAGGGCAATTGTTACAAGACCCGTTTCTGAATACATTACGAAAGGAACATATTCCAGTATCGATTTATCTGGTAAACGGTATTAAGCTGCAAGGTCATATTGATTCATTTGACCAGTATGTGGTGCTCCTGAAGAATACCGTTACACAGATGGTATACAAGCACGCAATCTCTACCGTGGTCCCGGCCAGGGCTGTCACCATTCCATTTGAGGCACCCGCTCTCCCTGATGCTTGACTACCCAGCCGGTAACACGCCCAACGCTAACACCGCTGTGCTGGTTAGTCTCGATTTTGGCGATGGCGATTATGTTGAAAATCTGGAAGAACTACGGCAATTAGCCGCGAGCGATGAGCTTGCGATTTCCGCTGTGATCAAGGGAAAACGTTCTCGGCCTGATCCCGCGACCTTCGCGGGCAGCGGTAAGGTGGACGAAATTACGTTGGCATTAGAACAAACCGGCACCTCGCTGGTGATTTTCAATCATAACCTCTCTCCCGCTCAGCAACGAAACCTGGAGCAGCGTCTTAGATGTCGTGTAATAGACCGCACTAGCCTGATTTTAGATATTTTCGCCCAACGCGCCAAAAGCCACGAGGGCAAGTTGCAGGTGGAGCTGGCGCAACTTGAGCATCTCGCCACCCGCCTGGTGCGCGGGTGGAGTCACCTGGAGCGGCAGAAGGGCGGTATCGGATTGCGTGGTCCTGGCGAAACCCAGCTGGAAACGGACCGCCGATTGCTCGGCAAACGGGTTAAACTCCTTAAGGAAAAGCTCGCGAGGTTCCAATGCCAGCGTGATGTCCAGCGTCGTTCCAGGCGACGTGCTCAGGTAATGGCGATTTCCATTGTCGGCTACACCAACGCCGGCAAATCCACCCTGTTTAACAGCCTTACCCGGGCACATGCCTATGTTGCCGACCAGCTATTCGCCACTCTGGATGCCACTACCCGCAAATTATTTATCCCGGAACATGGGCCGATCGTGATTTCCGACACGGTGGGTTTCATTCGCGACCTGCCCCATACACTCGTTGCCGCATTCCGCGCTACGCTGGAGGAAACAGTGCAGGCTGATTTATTACTCCATGTAGTGGATGCGGGCAGTCCTAACCGGAATGAGCAGATCGATGAAGTTAATAAAGTACTGAAGGAAATTGGCGCCGACTCAATCCCTCAAATATTGGTGTTAAACAAGATAGACCTGATCAATTTATCCCCGGCCGCGGCGGGTTATGGGCGTGACGAGTATGGTAGAATTGTACAAATTCGCTTGAGCGCCAAAACCGGCGAGGGGTTGCAGTTTATTAGGCTATCGCTGTCCGAATCAATTGAAGAGCGCGCGTTGCAACGATGTAAGGAGAACGCGGGAACGCAATTAGCAGATACGCCACCTTTGACTATTGAGTAAACGACACAACCGTATTTATCGTATTTCTATACAGCTGAAATACGGAGTTTTTTTGACCGTGCCGTTTGATGGTTGTATCTATATTAAACAGAAAAAATAGGAATCATCATGGGATTAAACGATCCTCAGTGGGGAAGAAAAAAAGGCAATTCCGGTCCACCTGATCTGGATCAACTATGGCGCAATTTTAACAAGAAACTCAATAGCCTTTTTAAACGCAAGGGCGGTGGCGGAAATGGATCAGGCGGTGGTGAGGGGCCCGGTGGTGGCGGCCCCAGGCGATATGGTGTCAGCATTGGCTTGCTTGCCGGACTGCTCCTGCTGCTATGGATATCGAGCGGTTTTTACATTATCAACGAGGGTCAGCGAGGTCTTGTACTGCGTTTCGGAAAATATGTGGAAACGACCCAGGCCGGCTTGCGCTGGCACTTGCCATATCCGGTTGAAATAGTGGAAACCGTTAACGTGAGCCAGGTACGCACGGTGGAAATTGGTTATCGCAACAATGTAAGAAGCAAGGTATTAAAAGAATCGCTGATGTTGACTGATGACGAAAATATCATTGATATTCAGTTTGCCGTGCAATACATCCTCAAGAATCCTGAGGAATTCCTGTTTAATAACCGCGATCCGGAAAACGCGGTGCTACAGGCAGCGGAAACCGCCATTCGTGAAATTATCGGTAAAAGCAAGATGGATTTCGTGCTCTACGAAGGGCGTGAGCAGGTAGCAGCGAAGGCCACACAACTGATGCAGGGAATTCTTGACCGTTACAAAATCGGGATTGCTATCAGCAAGGTGACAATGCAGAACGCGCAGCCGCCGGAGCAGGTGCAGGCGGCATTTGATGACGCAGTCAAGGCGGGCCAGGACAGGGAGCGGCAAAAGAACGAAGGTCAGGCCTATGCTAACGATGTTATTCCGAAAGCGAAGGGTAATGCCGCGCGGTTGCTGGAGGAGGCTGACGGCTATAAGCAACGCGTGATCGCCAGTTCTGAAGGTGATGCCAGCCGTTTTAAACAAGTTCTTGTTGAATATAATAAGGCACCCGGTGTAACGCGTGATCGTCTTTATCTCGATATGATGCAGCAGGTGCTATCCAGTACCAGCAAGGTACTTGTGGATCAGAAAAACGGCAACAACCTGCTTTATCTGCCGCTGGATAAACTGATGCAAACCAGCGGGCCTTCATCCCCATCCGCTATATCATCCGATGTGCTGCCTGCAGCCGCTGCAGAGGCCATACCTGACAACGCCGCGCGCACACGCGAGGCGTTTCGCGGCCGTGAAAGGGAGACTAGATAAGTGAAAAACTATACCTCAACGATACTGGGTGTTGTTGTTGCGCTGTTTCTTCTTGCTGGCTCATCACTGTA
>JALYOY010000082.1 GCA_030856655.1 Pseudomonadota bacterium
CATCAAGGATGTAGAGAGTACGGCCGGTATCACGTTTGGAAAGTTCCAGCGATAGCTTGACCCGTTGGGCTTCGCCGCCCGAAAGTGTGGTGGCGGACTGGCCTAGGGTGATGTAGCCCAATCCCACATCCAGCAAGGTTTTCAGTTTCCGGGCCACAACCGGTACGGGTTTAAAAAATTCGAAGGAATGTTCTACCGTCATTTGTAAAATTTCATTGATGTTTCTTCCTTTGTATTGAATCTCCAGGGTTTCGCGGTTATAACGCTTCCCATGGCAGACATCGCATGACACATATATATCCGGAAGGAAATGCATTTCAACCTTTATCAGGCCGTCGCCCTGGCAGGCTTCGCAGCGTCCCCCTTTGACGTTGAAAGAAAATCTCCCAGGTCCGTAGCCACGTTCTCGTGCCTGGGGCACGCCGGCAAATAATTCGCGAATAGGAGTGAATAGCCCGGTATAAGTGGCCGGATTGGAGCGTGGAGTGCGTCCGATAGGGCTTTGATCCATGTTGATGACCTTGTCAAAGAAGGCCAGCCCATCCAGACTCTGATACGATGCTGGCTCCGCGCTGCTGCCGTAGAGATGCCGCGCCGTTGCATGGTAGAGCGTTTCGTTGATGAGGGTGGATTTGCCCGAGCCGGAAACCCCGGTGACACAGACGAACAATCCCACCGGCAGGTTAAGATTGATGTTTTTCAGATTGTTGCCGGATGCGCCTTCGATTCTAAGCCAGCGATCACTCTTTGGTTCGGTGCGTTTTTTTGGCAGCGCGATGGCCAATTTGCCGGAAAGATACTTCCCCGTGAGTGAGTCGGCGCTTTGCTGAATAGCTTCCGGCGTGCCTTGCGCGATGATCGATCCGCCATGCTCGCCTGCGCCGGGGCCCATGTCCACCACATGATCGGCGGTCAATATGGCATCCTGATCGTGTTCCACCACAATTACGCTATTGCCAAGGTCGCGCAAATTCTTGAGCGTCTCCAGCAGGCGGCCGTTGTCACGCTGGTGCAGGCCGATGGAAGGCTCATCCAGCACATACATTACGCCGGTCAGCCCGGAGCCGATCTGGCTGGCGAGACGAATACGTTGGGATTCTCCGCCGGACAAGGTATCGGCGGAGCGATCTAGCGACAGGTAATCCAGCCCGACGTTGATGAGGAATAGCATACGGCTGGAAATTTCCTTGACGATTCTTTCGGCAATAGCGTACTTTTGCCCGGCTAGGGTTACTTGATCGAAAAAAGCCTTTGCCTGCTTAAGAGGCAGCGCATTGATTTCATAAATAGCCTGCCCTCCTACCCGGACATGGCGAGCCTCGCGGCGCAGACGCGTGCCCCCACATTCAGGACAGGGCTGTGAATTGAGATATTTTGCCAATTCCTCGCGCACAGTTAATGAATCGGTTTCCTTATAGCGCCGTTCCAGGTTCGGGATAATGCCTTCAAAGGCATGCTTCCGCTGGTTTCGGCTGCCGCTTTCGTTCAAATATGAAAAAAGGATTTTTTCCCTGCCTGATCCATATAAGACAATGTCTTGAATACTTGCAAGCAGCTGTTCGAAGGGCACTTCCAAATCAAAATCGTAGTGTTCGGCAAGGCTTGCCAGCAACTGGTAATAAAATTGGTTACGTCGATCCCAGCCCTTGATCGTGCCGGAAGCCAGCGACAAATGCGGGAAGGCGACGATACGTTTGGGATCGAAGAAAGTGATTTTCCCCAGACCATCGCACTTGGGACAAGCACCCATCGGGTTGTTGAAGGAAAACAACCGCGGTTCGAGTTCCGGCAATGAATAGCTGCACACCGGGCAGCTAAACTTGGCGGAAAAAAGATGCTCATGACCGGAGTCCATTTCTACTGCCAAAGCGCGCCCATCAGAATGGCGCAACGCGGTTTCAAATGACTCCGCCAATCGCTGCTTGGCATCAGGTGAAACTTTCAATCTGTCTATCACCACATCCACCGTATGTTTTTTTGTCTTTTGCAATTTCGGCAGCGCGTCAATTTCATGCACCTTGCCATCTATCCGCAACCGCACAAAACCTTGTGCACGAAGTTCATCGATTAAATCCATCTGCTCGCCTTTGCGTCCCACCACGAGCGGCGCGAGAATCATCAGCCGGGTATCCTCCGGCAGTCTCAACACATGATCAACCATTTGCGAAACGCTTTGCGCTACAAGCGTAATGCCGTGGTCGGGACATTGCGGGTCGCCCACGCGGGCGAATAGCAGACGCATGTAATCGTGTATTTCGGTGACGGTGCCGACAGTGGAACGCGGGTTATGCGAAGTTGCTTTTTGCTCGATGGCGATGGCGGGGGAGAGTCCCTCAATCAGATCGACATCTGGTTTTTCCATCAATTGCAGGAATTGCCGCGCGTACGCCGAGAGCGATTCTACATAGCGTCGCTGCCCTTCCGCATAAAGCGTGTCAAACGCAAGGGAGGACTTGCCGGAGCCGGACAACCCGGTGATGACTATCAGCTTGTTTCGCGGCAAATCAAGACTGATGTTTTTGAGGTTGTGCGTGCGTGCACCGCGAATTTTTATGAGTTCCATGGAGCTACTGAGTGCGGTTAAACCTGTTAATATACTCAAGTTTCCGGCGTTTTCCCAATCTGATTCATGTCCGTATCATCATCCCCCGAAAAAATGTCGCCGATAGAGATGCGCGCTACCGCCGGACTGGCCGGTATCTATGGGTTGCGCATGTTTGGCATGTTCATCATTCTGCCCGTATTCGCTTTTTACGCCGAGCATCTGCCCGGGGGCACCAACTATACGCTGATTGGCATTGCGCTTGGCGCTTACGGACTCACCCAGGCGATACTACAAATTCCTTTCGGTTGGCTATCCGACCGTATTGGGCGCAAGCCGGTTATTTACATGGGCTTGGTTCTGTTTGCCATCGGTAGTTTTGTGGCGGCATCCGCCACTGACATTTACTGGGTTATTTTTGGCCGCATCATTCAGGGGGCGGGAGCGATTTCCGCAGCGGTCATGGCGCTTGCCGCCGATCTCACCCGCGAAGAGCACCGCACTAAAGCGATGGCCGCGATCGGTATGACCATAGGTGTCACCTTCGCGCTTTCATTAATTGTCGCGCCGGCATTAAATCGCTTGATTGGCGTGCCCGGAATTTTTGCCATGACCGGGGTGCTGGCGCTGCTGGCGATGGCGGTGGTTTATAAGATCATTCCCGATCCGCTGATAAGTCGTTTCCATTCCGATACCGAAGCATCCACCGGGCGCTTCGGAAATGTGTTGCATAATCGCGAATTGCTGCGCCTGGATTTTGGCGTGTTTGCATTGCATGCGGTATTGATGGCGTTGTGGCTGGTCGTGCCATTGTCATTGCGCAAGGCGGGATTGGCCGCAGACTCTCACTGGCAAATATATTTGCCAGTGTTGCTCCTCTCCCTGGTATTGATTGTCCCGGCGATCATCTACGCTGAAAAGAAAGCAAAACTCAAACCGGTTTTTATCAGTGCAGTGGCTGTGTTGCTGACAAGCCAGGTATTGCTGGCGTACACGTTCGATTCATTATGGGGTACGGCAGCGTCACTGCTGGTATTCTTCGCCGCATTCAATCTGCTGGAGGCGACCCTCCCCTCGCTTATATCCAAGATTGCGCCGGTCGGTGCGAAGGGCACGGCCATCGGCGTCTATAGCAGTGTCCAATTTCTCGGCGCATTTACTGGCGCAACCGCGGGCGGCTATCTATATGAGCATCATGGCGGTTCCGCTCTATTTGCATTCTGCGGAGTACTGCTGACATTATGGCTGATGTTTGCCGCCACCATGAAAGCGCCAGCCGCCGTGCGTACCAGGATGTATCACGTGGAGGAAATGGACACAGGCAGGGCCAGCGGCCTGTCTCGCCAATTGGCGTCATTACCCGGCGTACATGAGGCGCTGGTGTTGGCGAGCGAGGGCGTGGCGTACCTGAAAGTGGATATGAGAGGTTTTGACGAGAAAGGAGTTGTTCAATTATTGGGAGGGGAAGCGTAAATGGCATCAGTCAACAAGGTTATACTCATCGGCAATCTCGGCAAGGATCCCGAGACCCGTTATATGCCGAATGGCGACGCGGTGACGAATATTACTTTGGCAACCACGGAAGCCTGGAAAGACAAAAACGGTGAAAAGCAGGAAAAAACCGAATGGCATCGGGTTACGTTCTATCGCAAACTTGCCGAAATCGCCGGTGAATATCTGAAGAAAGGCCGGCCGGTGTATGTAGAGGGGCGATTGGAAACGCGTAAATGGACCGATAAGGCGGGCGCCGAACGCTATACCACCGAGATCATCGCCAGCGACATGAAAATGCTGGGTAGCAAACCGGGCAGCGGTAGCTATGAGGCCGGGGATAGTAGAGGAGAGCGGGAAGGGAGCGATTCCACGCCGAGTGCATCTGGTAGTAAAACCGCGACCAGAAGCAGTGGGTTCGATGACATGGACGATGATATTCCATTCTGACGTGCGTGACGCTCGTGCCATAGTACGAAATAGCGGACAAAAAGTGCCGATAAAGCTCTTGCAAGAAAAGCGAAGGCTACCCACAAGGCTACCCTAACTCGTCCGCGCAGCTTAGCTTACACCCCTGAGGAGAAATATGAAAAAACTGTTTCTGCTTCTTGTCATGTCGTTCGCATTCACTGGCGCGGTCTGTGCGGCTGTTAATATCAATACGGCTACTCAGGCCGAGCTTGAGATGCTTCAGGGAATCGGGCCGGCGAAAGCCAAGGCCATCATCGATTACCGCAAGAAAAATGGCCTGTTTAAGTCACCGAACGATCTGGAGAAGGTCAACGGCATAGGCCCTGGTATCATGAAGCGACTTCGCAAGGATGTTACGATTGGCGGTACCACGACGGTTAAGAAGGAAATAGACCCGCTGCCAAGTAAGAAAAATCAATCCGCTGGCAAGTAAGAAGCTCCATGCTTTGGCATTCAAAACCCCGGCATGTACCCGGCACGATCTTTTGCAGATTCTTTACGAATTAATTGACTATGTTCAAGACCATAGAAGACTTTGTCGGCAATACGCCGCTGGTAAAACTCAAACGCTTGCCGGGGAAAACCAGCAATGTGATCCTCGCCAAGCTGGAAGGTAACAATCCCGCAGGCTCGGTAAAAGACCGTCCGGCGTTATCGATGATTACGCACGCGCAAGAGCGCGGGGATATCAAACCGGGAGACACCCTGATAGAAGCCACCAGCGGCAACACGGGCATCGCTCTGGCGATGGCGGCAGCGGTAAGGGGTTATCCGCTGATACTGGTGATGCCAGAGCACCTCAGTGTAGAACGGCGGCAATCCATGAAGGCGTTTGGCGCAGAAATCGTGCTGACCTCAAAGGATGGCGGCATGGAAAAAGCGCGGGATGTGGCTGAGCAGATGCGCGACGAGGGGCGTGGCATTATTCTTGATCAGTTTGCCAGCCCTGATAATCCACGAGCGCATTATGAAGGCACCGCTCCCGAACTCTGGCGCGATACCGGAGGGGAAATTACCCATCTGGTCAGCAGCATGGGCACCACCGGCACGATTATGGGTTGCGCTAAATACTTCAAAGAGAAGAATCCCGACATTCAGATTATCGGCGTACAACCAGAAGAAGGTGCTCAGATTCCAGGCATCCGGAAATGGCCGGAAGCCTATTTGCCAAAAATATACGACGCCAGCCGGGTAGATTGCATCATGCTGGTTTCTCAGGCTGAAGCCGAGGAAATGACGCGGCGCTTGGCGCAAGAAGAAGGGATTTTTGCCGGAATTTCATCAGGGGGCGCTTTGGCGGCGGCACTCAAGATTTCCGCTGAAGTGCACAACGCAGTGATCGTTTCAATCGTTTGCGACCGCGGCGACCGCTATCTTTCCACGGGGGTTTTTCCCGCCTAAGTAAAGCAGACCAAGCGGGGCAACTTCACAATTCGCAGAGCTTCCACTAGCGTGACACCAATACTGGTTTTTGATATCGAGACCGTTCCCGATATAGAAGGATTGCGCAAGCTTTACGATCTCGGCCCACAGCTTGCGGCGGCCGATATCGCAGACATGGCGTTTCAATTGCGCCGGCAGGCGGTCGGCAATGATTTCCTCCAATTACATTTGCAGAAGGTCGTGGCAATTTCATGCGTACTGCGCGACAAGAATGATTTTCGCGTTTGGTCGTTAGGAAATGCGGCGGATGCTGAAGCGGAACTCATCCGCCGGTTCTTTGAAGGCATCGACAAATACAGTCCTCAATTGGTTTCCTGGAACGGCGGCGGCTTCGACCTGCCGGTGCTCCATTATCGCAGCCTGATTCATGGCCTTCAGGCTCGGCGCTATTGGGACATGGGTGAGGATGACCGGGAATTCAAATGGAACAACTACCTCAGCCGCTACCATAGCCGCCATCTCGATTTAATGGATGTGCTGGCGCTGTATCAGCCGCGCGCCAATGCCCCGCTGGACGATCTGGCGAAGCTGATGGGCTTTCCGGGAAAGTCCGGCATGGATGGTTCCCAGATCTGGCGCGCTTTTCAGGATGGTGAAATCTCTGCAATCCGCAATTACTGTGAAACGGATGTAGTGAATACCTATCTTGTGTTTTTGCGCTTTCAGCTCATGCGCGGTATTTTTGACGATGAACAGTACCAACGCGAATGCGAGCTGGTGCGCTGCATCTTGAGCAAGTCTCCCGAACCCCACTGGCAGGAATTTCTCGGTCAATGGCGGTAGGGGCCAGTCTTTGCTCATCCTTCCGTAATTCGGAGATCATCCCCCGGCAAAAATATGCTCGCTCCTGTTACCATCGAATCCCTCGACCAGGAAGGCCGTGGCGTTGCGCGCGCGGCAGGCAAAGTCATTTTCATCGAAGGTGCGCTGCCGGGTGAAGTGGTTACATATAACGCTTATCGCAAGAAATCAAATTTTGAACTTGCGCAAGTGGGGCAGATTCTCAAGCCAGGGTTTGCGCGCGTGGTGCCGCGATGCAGGCATTTCGGAATTTGCGGCGGATGCAGCATGCAACACATGGACGCTCGTGCCCAGGTTGCAGCGAAACAGCGCATTCTCGAAGACAACCTCAAGCATATTGGCAAGGTCGAGCCCGAACTAATATTGCCTGCCGTGTATGGAGCAGCTTGGGGCTATCGCTATCGCGCGCGGTTATCGGTGCGGTACGTCGCCAAGAAAGGCGGAGTTCTAGTGGGCTTTCACGAAAAGCGCAGCAGCTTTGTCGCTGATATGCAAGCTTGCGAAGTCATGCCCTTTCGTATTTCCGCGTTGATCATGCCATTACGGGAATTGCTCAGCGGTCTATCGATTCGTGACCGAGTCCCACAGATCGAGGTATCGTTGGGCGAAAACGTGGATGTTTTAGTATTGCGCATCCTGGCGCCACTTACTCCGCAAGATGAAACACTTCTCAAGGCTTTCGCCGATCAGCATCATGTTCAGTTTTTCCTGCAGTCCGGGGGTCGCCCGGAGACGGCTTATCCATTTTGCCCAAAAAACATTCCGGAATTGAATTACACCCTGCCGGAATTCGACATCGTTATCCCATTTCATCCTACCGAATTTACCCAGGTTAATCCCGCCATGAACCGGATACTGGTAAGGCGCGCACTGAGTCTTCTCGACCCGAAGCCGGGGGAACGCATCGCGGATTTGTTCTGCGGATTGGGAAATTTCACCTTGCCAATCGCGCGGCGTGGCGCGCATGTGGTGGGGTACGAAGGTAGCGCGGCCATGGTGAGGCGGGCAGGAGAGAATTCGAAACGAAACGGGCTTTGGCGTAGTACGCAGTTCATCGAAACCAACCTGTTTGAAATAAACGGAGCGTGGACGCGAGAGCACGGGCATTTCGACAAAATGTTGCTCGATCCGCCGCGCGAGGGCGCTATAGCCGCGGTTAATTCCTTGGGAGAGGGGAAGGCCATGCCCTCGCGTATCGTTTACATATCCTGCAATCCGGCTACGCTTGCCCGTGATGCGGGAGTGCTGGCGCATGAAAAAGGTTATGTATTAAAGGCCGCGGGCGTAGTCAATATGTTTCCGCACACCGCGCATGTCGAATCTGTTGCACTGTTTGAGAAAGCCGCGGTGGAGAAAGAATGAGCAGAAAAAACTAAGCAGGAATGCAAAAGGGCGGGCTGGTATCAGCCGCCCTTTTGCCGGAAGTACCGGGGGTCACCAGGACCGTCAGTCTCTCTCACCCGAGAATGCCAACAATAGGTGCAGTAGGCTGGTGAAAAGGTTATAAAGGCTGAGGTAAATGCCCATCGTCGCCATCACGTAGTTGGTTTCTCCGCCGTTGACGATACGGCTTACGTCAAACAGGATGAAGCCGGAAAACAGCAGCACCGCAACGGCCGAGATGGCGAGCGACGCCGCCGGCATAGCGAAGAACAGGTTGGCGATGGACGCGATGATTAGCAGCACCAGTCCCACGAACAGGAAGTTCTGCATGAAGCCGAAATCCTTTTTGGTGACCGTCGCTATCCCTGCCAAGGTGAAGAAAATAAGTCCCGTTCCTGCGGCAGCGGTTCCCACCAGATGCGCACCATTCCTGAAATTAAGCGCATATTGCAGCATTGGCCCTAGCCACCAGCCAGCAACGAATGTAAATAAAAACAGCAACGCAATTCCCATCACGCTATTGCGAGTAGCGCTTACCCCAAACAGCAGGCCCATCATTACCGCGAACATCACCAGCGGCCCCATGATTGGCGCTTGCGCAAGGAATGAAAAATTCGTGCTCATCCCGATGGCCGCTCCGATCGTCGTGGGGATCATCGTCAGGGCAAGCATCCCGTAGGTGTTGCGCAGGACTTTGTTACGGGCAACAGCAAGTCCTGTTTGCGCGGTCGGACTCGAATATCGTAGTTCAGGTTGCATGACGTCTCCTTAGTTGACGAACTATACGAACTATACAGTGCATAAGACTACTCATGTTTGTGAAAAGTTGCAATATTAATATCCCTACTTGTGGCATGGCTGGCAAAGGCAACCCTAAAAAGGTATTATTCGTGCGACCAAGTGGGAGGCGTGGCCGAGCGGTTTAAGGCAGCAGTCTTGAAAACTGCCGTAGGGGCAACTCTACCGTGAGTTCGAATCTCACCGCCTCCGCCAGAGACAGGATTTATGATCATGATTTTGTGGGATTTTTTGTTTTTATAGCGGATATGACTATCAATCAACTATCAAAAGACGGCACGGTTGGCTGGTTACCGCCGTCCCATCAGCGCCGACTTTCGCCATTTTGCGAAACAGATTCGAATCCCCGGTAATATTTCCCAAGCCAGTCTCCATCATCTGTAGTCGTCCTGCCATCGCGGACAGCCATACCCTAACGAAGATCATGCGTAATGGTCAGTCGCTTATAGGTGCGCCAGTGCATCCCCTTTAGTTTGATGCCATGCCCATTCAAGATGCCTATCTCCCATGCAAGGCGTTCCCGGATTTTGTTTGCCCCCCTTGTTGCGCGGGCATCCGGGTTTTCCCGCTGGCAGCGATAAGCCAGCCGATAGCAATGTCGACAGGAGAAAAAGATAGCCCCACCGTAGATAATCGCCACGCGCCGCCCGCACACGACGGCAGGGCAGCGGAACCATGCCGCATTCCGCCGGAATTGAAGTGCGGTCGTCGATAACTGGAGTCGCGAGAGCCCGGTTAGAGGTGGGGTTTCGGTTCACCGGCAACAACGTAGTTGAGGCGCTCAGTCGGGTTGCCGGCGCAGCTTTTCCGCAGCAGTTGTGATGTGGCTGGTAATAGATTCACCCAGCTCGGCTTGGGAATGAATCAGTTGTCCGAACGAACGGGAAGAGACAATCTGTTTTCGGGAAGGAGTGATTTCCTCCAGTGCCAGGCAGGACACGCCGCGCAACTCGTTACTAGTGCGCTCCATCACCACCCCAAATTTAGATCGCAGCCATGAAGACGACGCATCGCGCAGCGCCTTCACAGTCTTAATTCCTGCTGCATGGAGGTGCTCGTTGATACGCCTGCCTACGCCCCACACTTCCGCTACCGGCATGGCGGACAGCAATGCGTCGATCTTTGCGGACGGCAGAGAGGCAAAATCGCAAACGCCATTGAATTGCGGATTTTTCTTGGCAATGTGATTGGCGAGCTTTGCCA
>JALYOY010000101.1 GCA_030856655.1 Pseudomonadota bacterium
ATGTGAAATAGTTTTAATTCTTCCAACGGGCGGAATAGCGAAAATGAAGAAACGGCAGAAGATATTAATGACGACGCTTGCACTACCGTCAATCTCGGCATAGTTCTAAGAGATATCCCTTACAGCCACGTTTTTACTGGAGCCTTAAATGCACAACCACCCCAACCCCGACAATATTTTGCAGACCGGCATGGCCTTCTGGGCATCGAAAATCCTTCTCAGCGCTGTCGAAATGGGCATTTTCACCGAACTGTCGCACGGACCGGCGAGCCTGGGATCACTTAGCGAACGAGTAGGTCTCCATGCCCGCTCGGCGCGCGATTTCCTTGATGCGCTGGTGGCGCTTGGCTTTCTCAAACGTGAGGACCACCGCTACAGCAACACGCCTGAGACCGACCTGTTCCTCGATCGGAAGAAGTTATCCTACATTGGCGGCATCCTTGAGATGGCAAATCGCCGCCTCTATCCGTTCTGGGGCCACCTTACCGAGGCCCTCCGTACCGGAAAGCCGCAAAATGAGTGCAAGGCAGGTAGCGCTGGCCTATTCGAAACGCTTTATGCAGATCCCTCCGCCCTAAAAGAATTCCTCTCCGCAATGACCGGCGTCAGCCAAGCTTCCAATCGCATCATCGCCCGCGTCTTTCCATGGAAGGACTACCAAACGTTTGTCGATGTTGGCACCGCGCAGGGAGACCTCGCGGCGCAGATCGCGCTTGCTAACCCGCACCTGCGCGGCATGGGATTTGATCTGCCCGAAGTTGCGCCGATTTTTCAGCAATACGCCGAAACAATTGGTGTCGCCGACCGGCTCACTTTCATGCCCGGCGACTTCTTCAAGCATGATTTTCCGAAAGCGGACGTCGTGCTGATGGGACACATCCTGCATGACTGGGACCTGCCCACCAAAAAGATGCTGATCCTCAAGGCGTTCGACGCTATTCCCGCCGGTGGCGCACTCATCGTCTACGAGACCATCATTGACGACGACCGCTCACAGAACGCCTTCGGCTTAATGATGAGTCTGAACATGCTGATCGAAACACCGGGAGGTTTCGATTACACCGGCGCGGACTGCAAGGCCTGGATGGAAGATGCCGGGTTCTCTACCATGCGAGTCGAACCGCTGACCGGACCGGACTCGATGGTAATCGGCATCAAATAGCGCAGGTTTGGAATCAACGCGCCGCTCCTTGAATCCATCGTCTACATTTCATGTCAAGCCATTTAAAAATTGCTTAAACGCGGTCTTTCAATTCCATACCCTTGGGCATAATGCACGCCAATTCTTCGTAATGCCTCCAGAATGGCATCGTTCTCCACGAACTCCGCGATCGTCTCGATTTGCATGACATGCCCTATATGGTTGATTGCCTCGACCATTGCACGATCTATGGGGTCATCGATCATATCCTTCACGAAACTCCCATCGATTTTTAAATAGTCGACGGGCAACTGCTTTAGATAAGCAAATGAGGACATTCCGCTTCCAAAATCGTCCAGAGAAAAACGGCAACCAAGCTCTTTTAATTTAAAAATCAATACAGCAGCCTGCGGCAAATTAGTAATCGCAGAAGTTTCCGTGATTTCGAAACAAATCCCGGCAGGGGGAACCTTGAGGAGCTCGAGCTGCGATACCACGAATTCATAAAAGTTTTCATCACAGATTGATGCGCCCGAAAGATTGATGGCGCAGGTGCCGAGAGCACTCCCAGCTGGATGACGCCGGCTGTATTGTGTGAAAGCGGTAGTGATGACCCAACGATCGAGTTGGGGCATCAGGCCGTAACGCTCGGCGGCCGGAATAAAAGCCATGGGTGGAACCAGCTTCCCGTCCTCATCCTGCATGCGCAATAGCACTTCATAGTGCTCGCCAGCATCGGGGCTATTCACGAGCGACAATATTTTTTGGGAGTACAGCACGAACCGCTGTTCTTCCAGTGCCTTCCGAATGCGACCGACCCATCCCATCTCGCCGTGACGCTGGGCAATTCCCATGTCTTCCGCTGTATAGATTTGTACCCGGTTACGCCCCTTGTCCTTGGCAAGATAGCAAGCCGCATCCGCCATGTGTAAAATGTCTGGGAGGGTTTCGCTCCCATTGCCGAAGGTGACCAAGCCAATACTTAAGCCCAGTTGAAATACTTTGTCTTTCCAGATGAAAGGAAACTCATGCACTGTCTGCCGTAACAGATCAGCCAGGCGAAGCGCCGATTCCGTCGGGCAACTTTCCAGCAATAAGCCGAATTCATCGCCCCCCACTCGGGCCAGTGTGTCGTTTGTGCGAAGCTGGGCTTGCAATATGCTGGTTAATTGCTTTAACAACGCGTCGCCGGCCATGTGACCACAGGTATCGTTCACGATTTTGAATTGATCGAGATCGAGATACAGCAATGTATGCTGCTTACCGTCCTTTTTGCCGAGTAGCGCCTGCTCAAGACGCCGCTCGAACTCCCGTCGGTCAATGAGACCGGTCAACGCATCATGGGATGCCTGGTAAGTCATCCGTGCTGCCATGTCTAGCGCTTGCGTAACGTCATGGAATATCAGCACGGCACCTATGATTTTGCCGTGGTGGTCCCGTATCAGCGCAGCCGAATCTTCGATATTAAAAGTATTGCCGCTTCGCTGTATCAGAACCGTGTGAAGTGCCAGGCCCACGTCTGTCTTACCCTGAAAAATCAACTCAATTGGATTGGGGGCGCTTTCATCGGTTTGCGAATGGATGATGTTGAATACGTCTGACAGGGAGTGCCCTTTTGCTTCCTCCGAAGTCCAGCCTGTCATGGTTTCCGCGACCGGATTTAAATAAGTTACCTTACCGGACATATCCGTGGCGATAACGGCATCACCGATATGGTTGAGCGTAACGCGCAAGCGCTCTTTCTCTTCAAAGAGCGTCTTTTCGGCAAGCTGGCCCCTTGTAATGTCATGGCGGAGTTCCGTTTGTATTTCCTCGGAACGCACCAGCAACGCACTTGCTTCTTCCGCTACCTTATGGGCCACTGCCAAAACGTCCTGCGTACTGGATAAAATATTCTGTGCAACGGACAACTCTTGCCCGGTTTCCATTAATTCGCGATTAAGCTTATTGCGGTCATCAACTTCATGTTTCAGGGCCTCATTGACTTCATGAAGGTCGTCAGCGCACTCCTGCACTTTATCTTCAACGCTTTCGCTTCGTGCCAGCGTTCTTTCCACTTGCTGCAATGTGCTACCGGCCACAATCTCCTTTCTCGCTGTTTCGTTGACGGTAAAAAGCTCAACGGCACAACTCTCCACCTTATCCTTCACTTCCTGATTTTTTTCCAGCGCCTTTTCCAATAAAGGAGGCTTGTCGGCCGATGTCGGCGGTAAGTCATTACGATGTCGGCGGTAAGTCATTATCTGGATTCATTAATTTTTCTCATACAATTTAGTACCGGTTTGTGACTGATGGATTACAACATGCGGTGACGTCGCTGCGTAGCTGTAAAATTTTACAGGTAGAAAAGATATGGAATTTTGCGAAATTTTCTCCGGCTGTTTATTTTCGGCATACTCAGTCAACCAAGTCCTTCTCTACTGCTTGGTGCGAAAAGTCAGCGCTTCGCTTCCCTTGCTATTAGAAACTGCAATAGAAAATGTGAGGTATCGTACATAAATCTTCAATGAATGCTGCCATCATTCCGTTTGTCATTGCCGTAGGACTGGAAGCTAGCATGGTTAGCGGGACAAAGAAAACAGGCGATGACACACAAAGGAGAAATTTCATGGAAGATATCATTGCAGGACGGTTTCAAACAGACGAGGAAGCCAGGTCAGCCGCAGCGTCATTGGCTGATTTTGTAAGCGAGGATGATTTTTGCATTTTTTTTAACAATCAACCTGGTGCGCATGATTCGGACAGCGATGCCGAGGGCTCCGGTGATCAAGGCGCCGCAAAAGGCGCGACAGCAGGGGCAGCCTCTGGAGGCGTTGTGGCGGCCACTATCGGGACGCTGGTTGGCGGCCCCGCTGCCGGTGCGGTAGCGGCTGCCGTGGGCGGGTATACCGGTTCACTTGCGGGTACAGCGGGAGGTTTACCGGGAGAAGGTGAGGCTACGAATGAAGCGCCCAGCCCGAGGTCAGCCGGGATGATGCTCGCGGTACGTGCTGAGAATGCCGATAATGCGCAACGAATCATTGATCGCTTAAGAGAGCACGGCGCCGCCGACATCGAAAGGGCGAAAGGCACGTGGGAGAATGGTAACTGGGTAGACTTCGACCCGGTAGCTATTCCGCAGCGGGTAGACTGATTCCCAATTTCGGCTTTCTTTGACGCGAGTTATATTGACGATTAAAGCAGCTGAACGGCGGACGGCGAATAGCGGAGTACTGCATGACCTTCCGGCGTGACAAGGACGGATACAACGCGGTAAGTGTGGAGGCTCTGGCGGCACAGGCGCTGGCTGCAGGCTTGGTATACGTTTCGAATAATGAGCCGGGAATTCGGAGATTGCGGCGGGGTCGAGGATTTCGTTATGTGGGTTCCGATGAAAAAGCGCTGACCGATAAGGCTGAACTTGAACGCATTGCCAAGCTGGCGATACCTCCTGCTTATACCGACGTTTGGATTTGCGTTCACGCACAAGGTCATTTGCAGGCGACGGGGCTCGATGCGCGCAAGCGTAAGCAGTATCGTATCATCCTGATTGGCGCGTGGCGCGGGACGGTATCAAATTTGACCGAATGGCGGAATTCGGCGAAGCGCTACCCAGGCTTCGGCTGCGTTTGCAGCGAGACCTGAGGCGGCGGGGCCTCCCGCGGGAAAAGGTCCTCGCGGCTATCGTGAGCTTGCTGGATATTACCCGCGTGCGCATTGGCAATCTGTCGTATGCGCGCGACAACCATAGCTTTGGCTTTACCACGCTACGCAAACGTCATCTTGCCTGCGTCAGTGAGCGATCTGTACTGTTGAGATTCCGAGGTAAAAGCGGTGTTGAACATGAGGTCAAGATTGATAATAGCGTATCGTGAATACCATACGCGATTGCCAGGAACTGCGGGGTCGACATCTTTTCAATATCTGGATGATAATGGCAGGCGGCATTCTATCGGGTCGGAGCAGGTGAATAGCTATCTCCGCGAAACCATGAATGCTGAATTTACCGCCAAGGATTTTCGAACCTGGGGTGCTACGCTGAGAGCGTTTGAACTGATGCTGAATACGCCGCTGCCAAACATCCCAAGTAAGCGCGCCCTTAGATCGTGCATTATATCCGCGACGAAAAAAGTCGCTGAAGAATCGCGCAACACCGTTGTGGTCTGCCGGAAGTCTTACATTAACCCCCTGGTGTTTTCTGCGTGGCAAACAGGCGTTCTCCACCAATGCATGCAAGAACAAACAGAGCGAATGGGCGAGGACTTGGAGTGCAAGGTGCTGGCTTTCCTTCGCCAAGGACAGCTGTGAATCGGGCATGGATTTGTCCGTAACCGTAACCCTTCCATAGGTCAGAACAGCCCACTTCCAACAGCGGTATTCGTCTCCTAAGGTTCATTTCTTCCTATCCTGAATCCCGCCGTAATGTCGCAACGGCATTATTGCTTGTATTTCCCGAGGCACATCAGCAACCTACTGATCCGGAAGAGCCAAGTTCGGCAGTGACTTGGGATTGCAAAAAACCAAAACATGCCCTGATTGTCCCGAGGGCGTCATTAGCGGTCATTTGCTGTTCGACATGGCCCTCACGCCAGGAGCAAAAAGTGGAGTGGTAATAATAAGGGCATATATTCAAATCTTGCAGCCTCCGGCATTTGAATGTCGGCAAACCCGGTCTTACCGATCAGCAAGCCTTCGTGCCGGTATCCGAACCATTATCGGAACTGTCTGCGAGTGTTCCCGAGCCTGCTACGCTGACGCTTCTGGGTCTCGGCTTCCTGGGCCTTGCCGTCGCACGGCGACGCCGGCAGTAATCTATCAGTAACGAAGATTCAGCGCGCAAGCGATAGCAAGGCAATGCTATAAGCAATTCAATGGTTTTTATGCATGCGCGCCTTCGGCGGCACAAGCGCACCACGGTTGGCCCGTAGTCCGCGGAAAAACTCTTCGATGAAAGGAAGCAACTCGAACAAGAGGATAACCGTCATAATGGAGAGCACATAGGCGGTGGGCAGCGGCTCCTTCTTCCACGCGAGATTGAACCGGGCGGTTTCCGGGCCCAGCCCGAATAACGCTTGAAACTGGCCCCAGTGGAGAGAAATGACGACAGAATTGCCATCAGTGGCACCAGTTCCAAAAAGCTGTGCACGTGCTGCTCGATCGGCGTTACATCGCGTGCTGTGACCGCGTAGCTGACGTCCCACAGCGCCGTCGCCTCGTGGATGAAGAAGGCGACGATCATAAGAGCGATGATGCCGGTGTTCACTTCGAGGAAGATCGCGGCGAGCAGCGGTAGGCCGATCTCGGCAAACATGAGGAGATGGAGTATCGATTCCTTGGCGCCGGTTGTCGTTTCGATATGTGAGGTTCGATGGCAAAGCCAATCGGCGCAGCCAGCCAACAACCAGATGGGCAGAATAAAATACATCAGTATAAGAACTGCCGGATCTTGCAGCATAATGCTTTCTCCGCTTCCGCTCACTATATCCTACTGAGCGCCCTCTCCTTCTATATTCGACAGCGGCCAAATCGGCGTAGTTCTTAAATTAATCGCCGAAGCAACTGTGTTCGGTGACATAGCATCGCAATAATCCCCTGCAGTTTGGGCGACTCCATGACTTAGGGCATGTCGCAGACCGATTTTACATAGCTTTTTAAAAATGTCTTTTTTTGGCTATCGGGAAAGAGGATTGTTACCAGGTCTCCTGCGCTACTGACGATCTGGCCTTTTCCCACCTTTGCCACCTGAACCGCGGCGCCGGGCGCAAACTCCGGTTGCAGGGGAGATACTGCCGTGATTATGTGTGAGGATCGGGCAGAGGCTGCGGACGGTGCCAGCGCCTTTATCGGTGGATACAAGCAATTATCGCAGTGTCCGCATTGCTCCCATTCGGCTTCTTCATTGAAGTATTCCAGCAATACTTTCCAGCGGCAAAATCCACTTTGTGCATAAAATACCATGCGTTCGAGCGCTTCCCGGTCGTGCTTGCCTTTCTCGCTGTAAGTGTCGCCAAGCTGAACCAATTCCACGGTTTTGGCTTGCTTGTTCATGAGCCGATAGCCTACGCTTCCCGGGTCTTTATGCCCGATGACCAAATTCCCTTCCTGCAACAATTTCAGCGTCACTTGCAATTTGCGAACCGAGAGGTGGCCAACTTCTTCATGTAGCCGGTTGAACTCTACTACGGGAGGCTGAGTTGCCAATTTCTGAATTGCCTCGTAAACCTTGCGTAGGTCTTCATAGCCGGGGTAATGGCGGGCCAGGAAAAAAAGCTGTGTCCGCTTGTCCTGACCATCATAAAGCAGCGTACAACCGGCGTCCTCCCCGTCACGGCCGGCACGGCCGGATTCCTGATAATACGCTTCAAGATTCCCCGGCATCTGGAAATGCACCACGAACCGGATATCAGGCTTGTCTATTCCCATGCCAAATGCATTAGTCGCGATCATGATCCTGCATTGGCCCTGCATGAACCGTTCCTGATTTTCGCTTCGCACTCTTTTGCCCAGATGCCCATGGTAGAGGGTCACGTCAAGGTCCTTCTGACGGAGTACAACAT
>JALYOY010000122.1 GCA_030856655.1 Pseudomonadota bacterium
GCCGATGCTTGGCTTTTCCTTGCTTTCTACAGAAGATACCAAAGTGGCCCCCATAATCCCGAATTGAAGCTGGTGCTCTGCATTACAATCCACGTTAGCCCCCAAATCAAGCACATAAGTACGCCCCCTCATTGTGGGCAGCACTACGGCGAGGGCCGGCCGGTCAATGCCAGGAAGCGTTTTCAGGACAAATCGTGAGGTTGCTATCAGTGCTCCGGTGTTACCAGCGCTGACGCAGGCTTGGGCTTCACCACTTTTGACCAGATTGATAGCAACCCGCATCGAAGAATTTTTCTTGCCGCGTAACGCCAAGGCAGGCGCCTCGTCCATTCCCACAACTTCACTGGCGGCATGAACCCGTAGCCGGGGGCTGGGCACAAACTTGATGGCACGCAATTCTGCTTCGATAGCATCGGCAAGTCCCACCAAAACAATATCTGTTCCGGCATTGCGGCGGAGATAATCGGCGGCGGCGGGAACCGTCACATGAGGGCCGTGATCGCCACCCATGCAGTCTATTGCTACGGTAATATCCAATTTGAGGCCCCCTAAGCCCGAGATAGGGCCGGGATAAGCTGAAAACTTCGGCATCCCCGGGAAGACGGGGCGTAATTCAATCTACTTTTGTCTTGACGACCTTCTTGCCGCGGTAATACCCGTTGGGGCTAATATGGTGGCGCAAATGTACCTCGCCAGTGTTGGAATCCACCGTCAACGGCGAACTGGTCAAAAAGTCATGCGAGCGGTGCATGCCGCGCTTTGACGGAGATTTTTTGTTTTGTTGGACTGCCATAGTGTTAACTCCTTAAATAGATTTCAATGCAGGTTCTTCAGTTGCGCCAATGCGGCAAAAAGAGGTTTCACGCCTGCTGTATCACTACAGCTCAACGTGCCCATCGAGCATTCACCCTCTCCGTGACGGGGAGAAATCGGCAGACCCAGGATTATTTCATCCTCAATCAGCGCCAGAACATCCATGTCAGATTTCGCCAGAATCCCATCAGCCGATTCATATTCATCAAGACGAGCAAGTTCATCTTCATTTTTTGTCAGCAACAGGTTCGTCTGAAAATCCAGCACATGCCGGAGTTCGCCGAGACAGCGCTGGCACCGGAGGTTTATTGCTCCCTGGACAAAGACGCGTAAAATAGGCTTGGCATTGTCCAGAGCACCACTGACAATGTACTTTAGATCGCCGCAATTACCGACTAGATAGTCCTGCAATCGCTCAAGCTCGGAAAGAGCGATTTTACCATGATGCTCCCCGGCGTTATGGGCAAAATCAAGGGCATCTATGACAAGCCGTGTGGGCATAAATGTGTTTTATAAATAGTTTACGGGCACTCGCTCCGCAGCTTGCTTCCGGTTGACTGTAGGGCATTGCTCGCGGAACTTGTGCTTACGTATCAATCCATGCGAGCTTTATAATTCATTTCTCGCACTCACGATTGATAAGCGGGCACATTTGGTATTAGAATTTAAAAGGATACTTGTACAGCGTCAGAGGCACTCATAAGGCGCGCATAATATATTTTTTGCCTTAGAGTGTCAAAAACCATCTAAAAGCAGCCCTTGAAAACACAACAAATTGCCCAGCAACTGGTATTAGGATCTAGCTCTATTTATCGTTGCGAACTGCTCCGGCGCCTGCAAGTTCCGTTTGAGGTCTCTAACCCGGAAATAGATGAAACTCCCCTAGCAGATGAGATTCCTGAAGCCACTGCCCTTCGCCTGGCCGCCGCAAAGACTCTTGCGGTTGCAGTAATTTATCCTGATGCATTAATCATTGGCGCCGATCAAGTGGCGGTGCTTGACGGTATCCAGCTCGGCAAGCCACTGAACCGCATGAATGCGACCAAGCAGCTACAATTCATTCGCGGAAAAGAGGTGGTGTTCCATACGGCGTTGAGCCTTTTCAACGGTCGTAAACACAACATACAGACGCGACTTGTCCCTTCTCGCGTCAAATTCCGCAAATTAAGCAACCAGCAAATCGAAAATTATCTTGATAGGGAGCAGCCGTATCATTGCGCGGGCAGCGCCAAGTCGGAGGGCCTGGGTATTGCATTGATCGAACATATGGTGAGCGACGATCCTAGTGCCCTGATTGGATTGCCGTTGATAGCGCTAGTGGAAATGCTGACATGCGAGGGTATGGAGATAGTGTGAATTCCGGTACGCTCTATCTCATTCCTACTCCGCTTGGCGAAGGTAATATTGCTTGGGTGCTACCCGCTGCTGTCATGCATTGCATAACAGGCCTTGGTCATTATATTGTCGAGCATCCCAAGAGCGCGAGGCGATTTCTGAAACAAATTGAGGGCATCCTGCCTTTACAGTCAATCAGAATGCAAGTGCTGAATGAACACACGCCGCCCGAAGAATTTGCCAACCTGCTTTCACCGTTGCTGGCAGGGAGCGACATCGGATTATTATCTGAAGCCGGCTGCCCTGCGGTAGCTGATCCCGGTGCGGGATTGGTACGCCTTGCTCACCAAAAAAATGTTCGGGTGGTGCCCCTAGTAGGTCCATCTTCCATACTACTTGCGCTCATGGCATCAGGATTGAATGGTCAGCGCTTCGTGTTTCACGGCTACCTTCCGATAGAAAAACACAAACGTGCCAGAACAATCGCCGATCTGGAAAAAGACTCGATAGCGCGCGATCAAACTCAGATATTCATCGAGACTCCTTATCGCAATCAGAAGCTTCTGGAATGCCTTATGTTAACTTGCGGCAATGACACCATACTCTGCATGGCTTCCAACCTCACACTGGAAAGCGAATACATTGCGACCAGAACAATTAAGGAATGGAAACGCCTTTTACCCGAGCTCAAGGATAAACCTACCATTTTTTTGCTGCACGGATAGCTGATCCACTACCGTAATCCCCAGCCATTTCCTGCGCTGATCAGCGTATCTGCCACTACCGCGCCAAAGCGTCTGGCGAAGCGCTCGGCAAATCCTTCACGGGTCGTATAATCCACGATGTGTTCGGCCTTGATAACCTCGCGCGCCACATATTCGGCGCTTCCTATGGCGTCGGCAAGGCCCAGATCTATACTTTTCTGACCGGTCCAGACGATGCCGCTGAATATTTCCGGGGCCTCTTTCAAGCGTTTTCCCCTGCCTTGCTGCACTATTTGAATAAACTGCTGGTGCACGTCGCTCAGTATTTCTTTGGCATGTTCCTCTTGTTCCGGATTGGGCGGTGAGAAGGGATCAAGGAAGCCCTTGTTTTTCCCCGCCGTGATTAGGCGCCTGTCGACGCCGAGCTTTTCCATCGCGCCGGTAAAACCGAAGCCATTCATGAGCACACCGATAGAACCGACGACGCTGGCCTTGTCCACATAAATCTTATCGGCAGCGACGGCGACATAATAACCACCGGAGGCGCAAATGTCTTCGACTACGGCATAGAGGGGAATTTGAGGATACTCGGCGCGCAAACGACGGATTTCATCGTTGATATAACCCGCCTGCACCGGACTGCCGCCCGGGCTGTTGATGCGCAGAATCACCCCGCGGGTTTTTTCATCTTTGAATGCATGCTGCAAGCCCGCATTAATATTATCCGCGCTGCTGACGCTGTCAGGAGAGATTACGCCACGCAGTTCGACCAAGGCAGTATGCTTGCCGGCAATGGACATGTCATTGTCACCAAACCAGCCCAACCCAAAAAAAAGGAGAATAAAGAGGTAGATAAAAGCAAGGGATTTGAAAAATACCCCCCAATGGCGTGCCCTGCGTTGTTCCTGCAAAGAAGCGAGCATCAGTTTCTCAAGTACCTGCTTCTCCCAGCTTTCGTTGCGATTTTCTGAATCAGCCATTATTGCTTCCTATCCTTCAAGTGAGGTAAGCAGCAAACCGCGTGGGATGCCTGCTCACAAAAAAATTACCATTTCGTTTTCGCGATCTTCCAAGGCTTTCTTATTGCATGCATCGCCAGAAACTCACCCTCCAACATATAAATCTCACCATGCGTGGAGCGGTCAAGTATAACTGCGAATCATGGAATTCACTTTTTATCCCGTCTAGTCGAGCTAATAACCTTCCCAGGCTACTGTAAGCAGTAGTTCCGTGGCACAGAGTTCGATGATCCAATTATGCATGGAGCGGCCGCGAGAGCCGTTTACTCTGATTCGGCCAATCCATTCCTGCTGATATCCAACTCATTTAGAAACCCCTGTAAATCTTTCGCCAGAGGTGCTTCTAAACGCAGGCTCTTGCCGGTCACGGGATGCGCCACCTCGGCTAAGAACGCATGCAAAAACATCCGTTCCAAACCTGGTTTTAGGCCGCTTCTAGCCAGTCTCCTGTTCAACGCGAAATCGCCATACTTGTCATCGCCTGCAATAGGGAAACCAAGATGAGCAAGATGCACCCGAATTTGATGGGTACGCCCGGTTTTAAGTTCCGCCTCCAGCAGGCTGAAGTCGTGCCAGGATTTCTTTAGGGTGAATACCGTATGAGCCGCTATTTTCTCTTTCTCGTCCGTAGCCACCGCCACTCGCCGTTCTCCGGCTGCCGTTACGTATTTATTGAGGGATAGCTTCACGCTTTGCCTTGGATTATGCCATTTGCCTTTCACCAGCGTCAGGTAATGTTTCTCCATCAGCCCTGCGCGGATTTGTCGGTGTAGTTCAACGAGCGCCCCTCGGCTTTTGGCGAGAAATAGAATCCCGGAGGTTTCCCTGTCAAGGCGATGAACCAATTCCAGGAATTTCCATTCGGGATGCTGAGCACGCAATTGCTCAATGATACCGAAACTCACGCCACTCCCGCCATGCACCGCAACCCCGGCAGGCTTATTAATTACCAAAATTGTTTCATCCTGAAATAAGATTTCGAACCGGATGAACTGCGATTTGGTTAGTTTCTTTTTGAGGGGAGCGCTGTTTTCCGCAATTCTGACCGGTGGAATGCGCACCGTGTCGCCCCGTTGGAGCTGGTGGGTCGCGTCGACGCGTTTGCTGTTAAGCCGCACCTGCCCGCTACGCAATAGCTTATAGACATGGCTTTTGGGCACGCCTTTAAGACGCTTGATCAAGAAATTATCTATACGTTGGCCGCTGCTATCCTCTCCTACGATTTCATTGACCACTGCACGCGGAGGAAATTCTTTGCCTAAATCCTTAATTCTACTTATACTTACCAATTCGGAGTTCCAGCCTATCCTTTATCCGGTGCGTGAAATGACGCCGTTGATGAGATTTTGTCCGGCAGAGACAAAAACGAGAGCCAACCCGAACCTGGTTAATGTCGCTCACCAATAAAGTAGCGATGGTAATTGATTTGCGCGCTCAAAGCACACGTAGATTTCAGTTTTCAGTTTCGTAGCGTCCGCTTGGTGGGGACAGCCATAGTCGAAACCTGATTGAAACTTAATTTCCTGGTTCTGCTTGGAAGAAAGCAGGACCCCAGTGACAAGCCAGAGAAATAGTCATCTTAATAAGCAGCCCGACACCATGACCAAAGTTGCCTGACTAAAAAATTCTCGTATACGCGCGTCGGATCCGATTTCCCTCGCGCGTAGGCTGTCTGCCCGTGACTAGAGCGCGGGAGGCATAAAATGAAACGCATGCTATTTAACGCGACACAGCCGGAAGAACTTCGTGTCGCCATTGTTGATGGTCAGAAGCTTATTGATCTCGACATTGAATCGGCCGGCAAGGAACAGCGCAAGAGCAACATCTACAAAGCGGTTATTACTCGTCTTGAACCCAGCCTCGAAGCCGCTTTTGTAGAGTATGGCGGCGAGCGGCACGGTTTTCTTCCGTTCAAGGAAATTTCGCGTTCTTATTTCAAGGAAAGTCCCGATTCAGCCCGGGTCCGCGTTCAAGACGCGCTCCATGAAGGCCAGGAACTCATTGTTCAGGTAGATAAAGACGAACGTGGAACCAAGGGAGCAGCGCTCACCACCTATATTTCGCTGGCTGGCCGCCATCTCGTTCTGATGCCCAACAACCCCCGCGGCGGCGGTGTCTCCCGCCGCATCGAGGGGGAAGATCGGGCGGAACTGCGTGATGTCATGTCGCAACTGAATGTCCCTCCCGGCATGAGCATTATTGCCCGCACCGCCGGGATAGGCCGCAGCGAAGAAGAATTGCAGTGGGATCTCAATTATCTGCTGCAACTGTGGCGCGCCATCGAGGATGCTTCCAAAAATCAAAGTGGCGCCTTCCTGATTTATCAGGAGAGCAGTCTGGTAATACGCGCCATCCGCGATTACTTTCATCAGGAGATCGGCGAAATCCTGATTGATACCGAAAGCATTTATGAGCAGGCATGCCAGTTTATGAGCCACGTCATGCCAGCCAACGTGAGCCGAGTCAAACTCTATCGTGACGACGTGCCGTTATTTTCACGTTTTCAGATCGAGCACCAAATTGAGACTGCCTATTCACGTCAGGTAACATTGCCTTCTGGCGGTGCCATCGTTATTGACCACACCGAAGCATTAGTGTCGGTTGACGTAAACTCGGCACGTGCCACACGTGGTTCTGATATCGAGCAAACGGCACTCAACACCAATCTGGAGGCAGCCGACGAAATCGCGCGCCAGTTGCGTCTGCGCGACTTGGGCGGACTCGTGGTAATCGATTTTATCGACATGGAAATTACTCGTAATCAGCGTGAGGTGGAGAATCGTCTGCATGACTCATTACGTTACGATCGCGCGCGCGTGCAGATGGGAAAGATTTCCCGTTTCGGCTTGCTGGAATTGTCACGTCAGCGCTTGCGTCCCTCGCTCGGCGAGAGCAGCTACATTTCCTGTCCGCGTTGTCATGGTACCGGTCACATTCGCGGCACGGATTCCTCTGCATTGCATATCCTCAGGATCATCCAGGAGGAAGCCATGAAAGAGAATACCGCCATACTTCACGCCCAAGTGCCGGTTGATGTCGCCACCTACTTGCTAAACGAAAAACGTGCGGAAATCCATGCCATCGAAGCGCGACTGAAAGTAAATGTAGTATTGATTCCGAACGTTCATCTGGAGACTCCGAACTACAACATCACACGTCTGCGTCATGATGACGTGAAGCTGGGTGAAGTCCAAACCAGCTATCAGATGGTAGAAAAACCGGCACAGGAGATTGCTCTGCCCTCAGCCGCGCAGGAAGCTAAACCGGTACGACAGCAAGCGGCTGTACGTGGCATCACGCCATCGCAGCCGGCTCCGGTGCGTGCGCCAAAACCGCAAAACGAACCCGAACAACCCGCGTTTCTGGATAAGATATTTGGCTGGTTCAAGCAGATGAGCGGTGAAGAAAAAAAAGCGCGGCCGGAGCAGATATCAATCAGCCCTCAGCGACCAGAGCGCGGACGTGGGCGACGCGATCGCAGCCGTGAAGGACGCGATAGCGAATATAATGAAAAGGTACCAAGGAGCGGCCAACGCGGGCGTGATGACCGCAGTGAGCGCGGCAGCGACGCCAGCGGTGCCTTGGGTCAGAACCGGGAGGCTGCGCCTCAACGTCTCGATCACGGCGAACCAAAACCCCAGAGTGAAAGACCCATTCAAAAGAAGCAGCCACGGCCGCTGCGTGAAGAAAAAATTCGGACAGAAGCCAAGCTACCCACAGGAGATGAACAACCGGCCACCGAAGACTTCGCGCAGCAGGGCGAAGACGGCGGACGCCGCCGACGCCGTGGCGGAAGACAACGTGATCGAGGCGAGCGCTCAGAGCGCGCTCCGCGTGAAAGCAAGCAGGGAACGCCGCGAGATTCTCATCCGCAGCAATCAGCTAACCCGGCCGCGCCAGAAGAAAGTCTCAAACCTGAGACCCCCGCTTCCCCAACGATACAGGAAACACCTGCTTTTATTCTGACTTCTTCCTCCTTGCAGGCGGCAGAGATACTCTCAGAATCGGACACTGCTCCTCATCCCGCATCTTGGCGCCAGGAGGAAGTCCTGCCAGAGATAGCAGCGCCAGCAGAACCAGTAGAATCCTTGGCACCAGCCAAGGAATCGGCATTGATTGAGTCGGAGGCCAAGCCGGATAAGCAGCAACTCATTCAGAAGAGCTCTGTAGAACCTGCTAACGCCTCTACCTCTATCACAGCAACACCAGGCTCCGTCCCGGTTGAAGTTTCCGAACCACAATATGATGCCCCGGTCCCGCCCCCGGCGCTCGAAATAATAACCCAATCTGTACGGCAAGATCCCCAAATCCAGCCATCAGGCGGGATCGAACCGGTTATCGAATCGCCGGATCTGGGCGCAAGTGGGTTAATCATGATAGAGACCGTACCGGAAAAAATAAAACCGGTTGAAACCGATGCAGGAGGAGAAGCAACGGTATCAGAGCGGCGAAAAAGGCCTTCTCGTCCACCGCAGGCGGAGCATGATGAGCCGTTAGTACAAATCGAGACGCATAAATAATTATGCGCATCACAATATATAAAAAGGCGGGAACCACTCCCGCCTTTTTATATGTCGCAACATTGCTCGTCCCCTGCGGCATAAAATTCCGCTATTTTTTGGCTCGAATACGGTCAAGCAGTCCCTGCCCTGCCTCCTCTACCATATTCAGTACTTGTTCAAAGCCTTGGTGTCCGCCAAAATAAGGATCAGGCACCTCTTTCACTCCTTCGGAGAATCTCGTACCGTATTGCATTAGCAATCCCAACTTATAGCTGTATTGAGATGGGCATTCCCGCTCGAGTATGGCGAGATTGCCTCTATCCATTGCCAGAATGTAATGAAAAACCTCAAAGTCCCTCTCGTGTATCCGTCGAGCACGTAATTCTTTCGCATCGTAGCCCCGCCGGATTGCCGCTTTCTGAGCCCTTCCATCCGGAGGTTCACCCACGTGGTAATCGTGGGTACCGGCGGAATCAATATAAATTTCTTTCTCAAAGCCGGCGGTTCTGACCTGGTGTCTGAAAACGGCCTCCGCAGTGGGTGAACGGCAGATATTGCCCATGCAGACAAAAAGAACTCCAATCCCATCTTCTCCCAATTTCATCATCGTGCCCTGATTGCTTTGTTTTTACCAAGCTCAAAGTCTTCAACACCATCGAAAGGCATACAGTCTTAAACCAATTGCCCGAACAGCGGTTAAAACGGCAAAGACGCCCCCGGTACAGCCTGCAGGATGACTCTTCGGAAATCATTCTCTATTCGCTTTAAGGCTGCCTCGTCGTCCGCCTCGAATCGTAGTACGATCACCGGCATGGTATTGGATGAACGCGCCAAGCCGAAACCGTCCTTGTATTCCACCCGTAGCCCATCAGTAGTAATAACACGCTCCGGATTGTCAAAGCGCGCGCTTTTCTGTAATTGCGCGATAATCTCGTAGTTCTCGCCTTCTTTCAATTTGATTTGCAATTCGGGCGTGCTGATCGCATCTGGGATTGCCTCCAAAGCAGCATCGATATCCGCCTGGCGGCTGAGTAATTCCAGTAAACGAGCGCCCGCATAGAGGCCGTCATCAAATCCATACCAGCGCTCTTTGAAAAAAATGTGGCCGCTCATCTCCCCTGCCAGCAGCGCACCCGTTTCTTTCAACTTGCCCTTAATGAACGAATGTCCTGTTTTCCACATGATGGGCTTGCCGCCATGACGCTCGATCCATGGCGCTAAATTCCGTGTGCATTTCACATCAAAAATAATCTGAGCACCAGGATTTCTTGACAAGACATCGGCAGCGAACAGCATTAATTGGCGATCAGGGAAAATAATGCTGCCGTTCTTGGTGACCACACCCATACGATCGCCGTCACCGTCGAAGGCAAGTCCAATTTCTGCGTCGCAAGTTTTGAGCGCATGAATCAGGTCGCGCAGATTTTCAGGTACAGATGGATCAGGATGATGATTGGGAAATGCTCCATCCACTTCGCAAAACAACTCGGTTACCTCGCATCCCAGTTTACGGTACAACGTTGGCGCATACGCGCCGGCCACGCCGTTGCCGCAATCCAGGATGATTTTCATGGGGCGCGTGAGTTTGACGTCGCTGGTTATGCGCTGGAGATACGTTTCAGCAATGTCGTGCTTGCGGTAATCACCGTTGCCGTACGCAAGGTCATTATTTTCCAGACGCAAACGCAGGGCCTGGATAGATTCGGCAGCCAAAGTTTCACCGCCCAGCACCATTTTTAAACCATTATAGTCGGGCGGATTGTGACTGCCGGTTACCATCACGCCAGAATAATTGCATAAGGTATGCCCTGCAAAATAGAGCATGGGGGTGGCGATCATTCCCATATCTACCACGTTAGTGCCGCTTTTTTGCAAACCTCTGGCCAGCGCCAGCGCCAATTCCGGCCCCGATAATCGACCATCGCGGCCTATCGCTACCGATACAAGCCCACGTGCCCGTGCCTCAGAACCAATCGCGTCACCTATGGCTTCGACAATTTCGACGGTTAGAGTTTGGCCGACGATACCGCGAATATCGTAGGCCTTGAAAATTTCATATGGAATTGCATGCATGAGATATTATAAAGCTGGATGGTTGGATATTTAGGCTAGCTCAAGTTACTGCGAATATTGTGCAAAGCGCGCTGACGCAATGATACAAAACATTGCATCAGCAGAAGCAGGAGTAAATGGAGATATTGTAGTGAGCATTCATCCTCCCATGGCGAGGAGGACGGACGCCTCTACTGACTGGCTTGCCGGAGCGTCGTTCCTTTTTGTGGGTTTAAGTAAAATTATTTCGATCAATGATGCCCTCCCGTCGCTCCGCCCTTGAGTGTGTAGTGTGTGCCGCAGTATGGACACAATGCCTCGCCTGTGTTCTCTATCGGCAGAAACACGCGCGGATGCGAGTTCCATAACAGCATAGATGACATTGGACAATGCAACGGCAGATCGTCATCAGCAATTTCGATCTGACGCTGTTTGTTATCGGTAGTGAGATTCTGCATTAGCCGTCCTAAGCTTTACATGAGGCGTTAATCAGATATAAGTAAGCCAATTGGCATGGTTGCTGCTTTTGCCGTTAACGCAATCAAAAAACATGGCTTGCAGTCTGGACGTGATCGGACCGCGTTCGCCGTTGCCGATGCTGCGGTTATCAAGTTCGCGAATCGGCGTAACTTCTGCTGCAGTACCAGTAAAAAATGCCTCGTCAGCACAATAGACTTCGTCCCGGGTGATACGTTTTTCGATTAGCGGAATTCCAATTTCTCCGGCCAGCTCTATGATGGAAGCGCGGGTGATGCCTTCCAGACAGGAAGTCATGTCCGGCGTGTAGAGCTTGCCGTGCTTGATAATGAATATGTTCTCGCCCGCTCCTTCCGCCACATAGCCGTCCACGTCCAACAGCAGCGCTTCATCGTAGCCGTCATTGGCAACTTCCTGGTGAGCCAGGATTGAATTAGCATAGGTGGCGACTGACTTGGCGCGACACATATTGACATTAACATGATGTCGAGAGAATGATGAGGTCTTGACACGGATGCCTTTTTCCAGGCCATCCTTCCCTAAATATGCCCCCCATGGCCAGGCAGCGACCGCCACGTGCACTGAAAGTGTCTTGGCGGAAATGCCCATGGCCTCCGAGCCGTAAAAAGCAATGGGGCGGATATAGCACGATTCAAGATTGTTCTGCGTCACCATATCGCGTTGAGCTTGCATCAGCGTCGCTTTGTCATAAGGGATTTTCATCATGAAAATATGCGCCGAATTAAATAATCGGTCGGTGTGTTCCTGCAGACGGAAAATTGCGGGACCCTGGGATGTCTGATACGCACGCACGCCCTCGAATACGCCCAGGCCATAGTGCAGAGTATGGGTAAGCACATGCGTGGTAGCGTCGCGCCATGGAATTATTTTTCCGTCGCTCCAGATTACGCCGTCGCGGTCAGCCATTGACATTCAGACTCCGGGAAAGAATTCAGAGGAGATATTCTAACGCATTTTTCTGATGAAAAATGAAAACCCAGACGCTCGAATGACGCGCATGGCAATGGAAAAACAGCAGATCATCAGCAGATAAAACAAATCAATATGAGGGGTTGATCAGAAATGGGCCGCGCCAAATACCTCTTCCCATAATTGCAATACTGCCACAACTTCATCTCTCAAATAACCCACGTCGACGCGTGCAAATTTTTGTGATTTACTACCTGTTGACGGTGTGCCCGTCAGGCTCGAATCGCCACTCAGCCTTAACCGGTGCTGCACCCGCCGGAACTCCCGATAAGCGCTAAGCGCTCTTTCTGCCGTTTCCATGCGAATAAGCCCTAGCTCTGCAGAGAGCTTCAGCAATGCGATGTTGCCAATATTGTTTGTCAATACCGGATGCTCGCAAGCGTGGCCTAGTATCAGGTATTGCACGATGAATTCGACATCTATAATGCCACCGCGGTCATGCTTGATATCAAGCGATCCGGATGAATTGGGATGAGCCTCCAGCATTTTTTGCCGCATCATCAGCACCTCGTGTTTGAGATCCGCCAGGTTACGCCGCTGGCAAAGGACTGTCTCGCGGGTACGCTCGAAAGCCTCTTTCACATGCTTGTCCCCGGCTACGAAACGTGCCCGCGTTAACGCCTGATGCTCCCATACCCAAGCCTGTTTTTGCTGGTACTGATCGAAAGCGTCGATAGAGCTCACCAGCAAACCGCTGGTGCCGTTGGGACGCAAGCGCAAGTCGGTTTCATATAGCAAACCTGCCGAGGTGTAGCTGGTAAGCCACGAATTGATGCGCTGACTCAGTCTGGCGTATATTTCCGGTGCATCGGGATGGGTATCGGCGTAAAGGAAAATAATGTCGAGATCGGATGCATAGCCCAACTCCTTCCCACCCAGTTTGCCGTAGCCGATGATGGCAAAAATAGGTTCAGCCCGATGTTTCTTTCTCAACCCTGACCAGGCAAGCCGCAACACAGTCTCAAGCACCAGATCGGCCAGGTCCGTCAAATGATCGCTCAAGGTTTCCAGCGGCAGCAAGCCTTCCACATCCCTAGCCAGCAACCGGAATACCTGGGCATGGTGAAAATGCCGCAGCAAATCCATTTGTTGCTCGGTATCATCACGTCCGGAGTCGCCCTCGTTTAATTGCTGAGTTAACTTCGCTTTGGATTGGGCCCAGTCAGGCACGCTTTGAAAGTCTGCAGGATTTAGGAGTTCATCCAGTAAAATTGGGTGCAAGCTCAGATACTCACAGGCCCATTGGCTCGCGCTGACAAGCTTGGCTACCCGCTCCAGGGCTTGCGGATATTCCCGCAATAACGCAACGTAGGCGGCGCGTCGGCTTATGCTTTCAAGCAACTGCAATAATCGCTCCAAGGTGATGTCAGCGCATGGGAAGCTCGCAGCCACTTCGATCAATTCGGGCACAAGCGCATCCACTCGTTTTTTGCTGGATATTGGCAATTGCCGATAACGGACGCTAACGCGAAAATCCTGCAGGCGCCCGAGGATTTTTTTAGGATCGGAAAATCCCATTGCTAGCAGTTGTGTCGCGGCTTCGGCTCCATTTCCCTCCTCAGCTTGTTCCTGCCATAGTCGTGCAAGTATGTCGAGCGTATGAGATTCCTGCGGCGCCACAAATATCTGCTCAAAATGACGGGTTACATTACCGCGATGACTGTCGAGTTTCTGCAGAAAATCGACGTAAACGGAGAATCCCATGGCAATAGCTATCAGCGCCTGATCTGCAGGATTTTCCGGCAACGCCTGGGTCTGCTGATCGTCCAGGTACTGCAAACGGTGTTCAAGATTGCGCAGAAAACAATACGCGTCGGAGAGTTCCGCAACTGCTTGATCTGATAGCCACCGCTTCTCCCTAAGGTGCTGCAATACAGCAAGCGTGGGACGGATGCGTAAATCAGCGTCGCGTCCGCCCCGAATCAGCTGAAATACCTGGGCTATGAATTCGATCTCGCGAATGCCGCCTGGTCCGAGCTTGATATCTTGGTGCATTTCGCGACGGCTGACTTCCTGGCGAATTTGCGAGTGAAGACCACGCATCGATTCATAAGCGCCGAAGTCCAAATACTTTCTGAATACAAATGGTTGCGCTATCTGCTCCATAAGCGCTGACCCTTCCGCACATCGCCCGGCAATGACTCGACTCTTGATCCAGGCGTAGCGCTCCCATTCACGTCCCTGGGTAATAAAGTACTCCTCAAGCATCGCGAAACTCATTACCAGCGGACCACTCTCGCCATAAGGGCGTAGTCGCATATCTACCCTAAAAACATAACCATCGGGTGTAATGTCGTTGAGGCTGGCGATCAGCCTTCGCCCCAGACGTGCAAAAAAATCATGATTGGAAATAGATCTGCATCCGCTGGTCTCACCATCTTCGGGATAAATGAAAATCAGGTCCACATCCGATGAAACGTTAAGTTCGCCACCACCCAGCTTGCCCATGGCGATCACCAGCATTTCTTGGGTTTTCCTGGTCCGAGCATCTTTGGGCTGGCCGTAACGTCCGGGATGCGCAAGCCAGGCATGATGACGTTCAAGCGCAAAGCCGATGGTAATTTCAGCGAGATCGGTCATACTCATCATGACCTCGGCAAGCTTGGCCGATCCTGCCAGATCACGCGCCGCCAGGCGCAACATCACCTGTTTGCGCAAGCTGCGCAAGATACTATGCAGACCTGCCTCGTTATTTGCAACGTCGGAGTTTGCATTCAGAAAAGCCTGCATTTCCTCCCGTAAAAAAGGGCGGTGCAGGTTTTGCTCAAGCTCCGTCAGCAATTCAGGCTCGCTTTCCAGCAAGCGCTGTAAATAACGACTGAACGGCAAGATGGAGTTAACTATTTCAGCAGCGGGGCGATCGTTATGCATGATTGAGAATTCGGAGTTACAATAAATTTTTAAGAAACTATATATTCCAATAGCATGGTTATCATTTATTATGGAATGGAACCAAGAACAGCGCCGCCGCATCTAATTCCGCTGCATCTAATTCTTTTTTCACTGTACCTTATTGTTTGAAATAGGCGCTGCGCGCGCTTTAAACTTCCCTTTTAAGGTAAAGGGGACATCGTCCCAAGTATAAAACCGGAACCGTTTGTTGAACCTACCAAAAATTTTGCCTTTCGCACCATTGGACTGCTTTCTATGCCGATTGTTGACATGGGTTCTGCTTGTCGTTGCACTCTGTTTGTCAGTCCTGCTGTTGTCATTACGCTACTGGCTCCTGCCAGGTATTGAGCAGTACCGCGAAAACATCGCTTCCGCTATCAGCCACACTTCCGGGCAACATGTAACCATCGGTGAGATTAGCGCAAACTGGGATGGATTTCGGCCTCATATGATGCTGCATACCATAAAGGTACACGATAAAGAGACCAATATCACATTGCTGCTGGATCGATTGGAAGGCACGCTCTCATGGCTTTCTTTATTACATGGCGAATTGCGCTTTCGCGAGATCAAGATCGACCAACCGGACCTGATTGTCCGGCGCGACAGTGCCGGCGTGATCCATGTGGCGGGCTTTGCGCTCAACGGGGAGCTACACAGAAGTGAAAATGGTTTTTTTGATTGGCTGTTGAGTCAACGACAAGTCATCATCAATAACGCCAGCATCCTTTGGCAAGACGACCAGCGCGGCGCGCCAGAACTGGAGTTCCTGGTCAACCTGCGCCTTGAAAATCGCGAAAATCGCCATCGTTTCGGCATTCGCGCTACCCCTCCCGCCGAGCTTGCGGCAAAATTGGACATACGCGGCGACCTCACCGGGGAGTCCCTGGATAGACTTGAACAGTGGCGAGGGCAAATATTCGCGCAAGTCGATGACGGCGACATTGCCTCTTGGCAAGCCTGGCTGCCTTTCCCGCAGGACATTCAATTCCATCGCGGCAGTGGAGCTCTTCGTCTGTGGCTCAGCATAGATAGAGCGGAGATGAAGAGCCTGACGGCCGATTTGCGCTTGCATAACGTCAAAACACAGCTGGGGCAGGATTTACCGGAATTGAACCTCATCCGTTTGCACGGAAGGGCGGGATGGCAAACGATACACGATGACACGAAAGCAGGCGTTGAACTATTCGCTCACAGGCTGAGTGCTTCTGTTCGCGGCAAACAAGAATTACAACCGATAAATTTTTTGCTGCAGATGATTCCAGGTAAAGGAAAATCCAGTAGTGGAAAGTTAAGCGTCGATAACCTACATCTCGAAGTCCTTGAGGATCTAGCGCCGTACTTGCCGATCAGCGAAGCGTTGCGCGAGCAATTTAATAAGCTGTCACCACGGGGCGAAATTCATCATATGAGAGCAACCTGGAACGGAGAATGGCCGAAACCTGCATCCTTCAATGCGAAAGGAGGATTTGCAAATCTAAGTATAAGAAAAAATGACGGACTGCCAGCATTCAGCGGCATCACCGGTAATATTGATATTACCGAAAGAGGCGGCACACTCGATCTTAATTCTCAACGCGTCAGCTTGGAATTGCCTGACGTATTCCCTGAGCCGCTGACGGTGGATACATTCACCGGCCAGGCCAGTTGGAATTTTTTAGCTGGAGATTCCATCGCGCTCAAGTTCAACAATATTTCTTTCTCTAATACCCATGCCGCCGGGTTCGCTTATGGAAGTTATCATGCCATGCCCAGTGGTCCGGGCGTGATAGACCTCGTCGCCCAGCTAAAACGTGCGGACGTCCGCTATCTCAAGCGTTACATCCCGATAAAGGCGAACCCTTACGTTCACGACTGGCTCGATAAATCCATTGTTAAGGGAGAATTAACAGATGCTCGGCTACATCTGAAAGGTGATCTGGCGGAATTTCCCTTTGTTCGGACTGACTCAGGCGTATTCCGCCTACAAGCGAAAGCGTCGGGGGTAACACTAAACCATATTTCAGGATGGCCTCACATCGAGGATATATCGGGGCACTTGCAATTTCACGGCAGCAGTATGAAATTTGACGCATCGCAGGCAAGTATCTCCGGCACGAGATTGAGTAAGGCAACGTTTCACATTGCGGACATGACTGCACCCGATGCAATGCTGGAAAGCCAAGGTGAAATAATTGGCCAGACCGCGGAATTCCTGAAACTCGCCGTAAAATATACAGGCAATACTCCTAATAACCGCCTAGTTGACGATATCAGCATTACCGGAAGCGGAAAGTTGGTGTTTAAGATGGATATACCCTTTCGCGATTCGGGCGATATCAAGCTGGCTGGCAGCTACCAATTTATCGATAATCAGATCAATCCAGGTACGCGCATACCCAATTTGGATAAAATCAACGGTACACTTGCGTTTACCGACTCCGGAATAACGATAGAGAATGTAGCTGCCCAGTTCCTTGGTGGACCGGTAGTCATTAACTCCACTGCTATGGCGGGAGGAAATACACGTGTGTCCGCTATTGGCAAGGTCAACCTCGACAATCTTCCTGAACCCGCTGAGCAGAGGGTTTCAGGTGCCGCACAGTTATGGAGACGACATTTGCGCGGCAGTACCGACTGGAAAGCGGTAATCGATGTACATGGCAAATTGATGGATGTGGCTGTGGAATCATCATTACAGGGCATTACATCAGAATTACCTGAGCCTTTCTCCAAGGCGGCTACTGAAGTGGCGCCACTACGTTTTGAAAGAAAAGCTACCGGCTCGGATAATGATGTTCTGAAATTAAGCTATGGCGGCATGGTAGCAGCAAAAATCAAACGCTTGCAGGATAATAAGGGGGTTTATCACGCAGAGCGTGGCATCGTGAATTTCGGGATAGCACCTGGCGTATTACCTGAGAAAGCGGGAATACGGGTGAACGGCACATTGCCGCGAGTTGATCTGGATCAATGGCGCAGTTTACTCAGTCAATCAAATGACAAGTCGGGGCCTTCCCTCAACCTGACATACATCGACCTTCATATAGGCGCACTCGACTTTCTTGGTAAGCGCCTCAACGAGATTACGCTGAATGCCAGCAAGGAAGACGAGTTATGGCATTCCATCGTTATAAGCAGGGAAATCAAGGGGGATGTCAACTGGGAACTGGCCGGCAACGGAAAGGTCGTAGCACGCCTGAAAACATTGGTCATGCCCACCGCTTCCCCGCACAACCCGAACTCAGCAATGCAAACCCAGCAGCAGGAAAAAAGCCTGCCTGCACTCGATCTGACAGCGGACAGCTTTATCGTGGGGGAGAAACAACTGGGCAGGCTGGAATTGATAGCCAGTCCCCAGGAACAGAATTGGCGCATTGAGAAACTACACATTACCGGTTCTGACAGTTCACTGATAGCGAAAGGAATATGGCAAAGTCACGCTACGCCACCTCGTATACAGGCCTCCATTAAACTGGAGGCAAGCAACATTGGTGAGTTTCTGAGGCACCTCGGCTATCCCAACCGCGTGAAACGCGGCAGCGGCAAACTTGAAGGCGTATTGTCGTGGTATGGCAGTCTTCAATCAGTAGACTATCCAACTCTGTCCGGCAGCTTTAAGGTGAAAGCGGGACGAGGGCAATTTCCCAAATTTGAACCGGGCATCGGCAGACTATTTGGGATGTTTGATCTGCGCGCGCTGCCACGACGGATAACTTTGGATTTTCGCGACGTATTCAGTGAGGGTTTTGGTTTCGACGACATTTCTGGCGAGGTTAAAATTATTCATGGCGTGGCAATCACCGACGATTTCAGAATCGAAGGACCCGCGGCCAAGGTTTTCATGAAAGGGGAATTAAACCTGGAAGCGGAAACTCAAAAGCTGCATGTGACGGTTACTCCTTCACTTGGATTGGCCACTCCGGTAGTAGGCATTGTCAGCAAGGCGTTGCAAAACCCGACCCGCTCCGACGAGTACAACGTTACTGGTACCTGGGCAGATCCAACCATTATCAAAAGACCCCGGCACGCGCAAGAACCTGGAGAGCATGAATAGGCTTGAGGGTTTATAAAATCATTCTTTTAGGTTACTCTGTTCTAATATAAAGTGAGCTACTGTCTTTTATTGTTTCTCTTCTGCTTGAAAATTTCGATCTAGCTAATGCCCGATAATTCAATCACTCGCACTGCACGGACCGTGCCGGACTCTGGAAAGGTGCATGGCGGCTCTATTCGTATCGCCGCCATTCAAATGGCGGCGGGGCCTAATGTATCTGGCAATTTAGAAGAGGCCGCGCGACTGCTTGACATGGCGGCGTCCCAGGGGGCGAAGCTGGCGGCGCTACCCGAGTACTTCTGCATTATGGGGATGAAAGATGCCGATAAGGTAGCGGCACAAGAGCAGGATAACCGCGGGCCAATACAGGAATTCCTGAGTAAAACCGCTAAACGACTCGGAATCTGGCTGGTCGGGGGTACTGTTCCATTGGTGTCTTCGAGGCCCGACAAGGTGCGAAACAGTTGTCTTGTTTATAACGACAAAGGCAGCCAGGTTGCGCGTTACGACAAAATACATTTATTCGGCCTGGAACTCGGCAACGAGCGATATGCCGAAGAAAAAACAATTGAGGCAGGGTGCGGAGTAGTTGTCCTGGAGTCGCCGTTTGGCCGCATCGGTCTTTCCATTTGCTACGACCTGCGCTTTCCGGAACTTTACCGTTCAATGGGGAGAGTGGATATCATTTTTGCCCCGGCGGCTTTCACCGCAACTACCGGCAAGGCTCATTGGGAGACGTTAATTCGTGCACGAGCCATTGAAAACCTTGCATATGTCGTTGCGCCGGCTCAGGGCGGGTATCATGTCAATGGCCGGGAAACCCACGGTGACAGCATGATCGTAGATCCGTGGGGGGTCGTGCTCGACCGCCTTCCGCGCGGATCTGGAGTGGTGATCGCGAACATAAACCCGGAATATCAGGCTAGCTTGCGCAATAGCTTGCCCGCGTTGAATCATCGCACGTTGTATCACTGTTGAGTCTCTCTCCGAATAATTTTCCTAACTGGATACCATGATTACAGAACCTGTCACCCAACCAAACGATCTCTTCGCCACGGCCAACGGTTGCCTATTGGCACCACATGAGATAGATACGGCCGGATTACAGCAAGTGTTTGGGCAAATGCTTTCACATCATATTGAGTACGCCGATTTATATTTTCAATATAACCGTGCCGAGGGCTGGGCTCTGGAGGAAGGCATTGTTAAATCCGGCAGCTTTAATATTGATCAAGGAGTGGGCGTGCGCGCGGTCAGTGGCGACAAAACTGCGTTCGCCTATTCTGACGACATCAGTATGCCCGCCCTTGCCTCGGCAGCACAGGCGACCCGTGCCATTGCTAGTCAAGGAGTGACACAATCAGTGCAGGCGATCAGGCGCAGCAAAGGAAGGGAACTTTATCTACCCCAGGACCCCATCGCCAGCCTGAAAGATACGGATAAAGTGGCGTTGCTCGAAAGGCTTGAGAGTTATGCCCGAGCCATTGACAAACGCGTTATTCAAGTCATGGCATCTCTCGCCGGAGAATACGAGGTGGTGCTGGTTGCACGCAGTGATGGCCTCGTGGCGGCGGATGTCCGCCCTTTGGTACGAATCTCATTGCAAGTCATTGCCGAGGAAAATGGCAACCGCGAACAAGGCGTGGCAGGCGGAGGCGGACGCTTCGATTACGCTTATTTCACTGACGACGTGCTGCGTGATTATGCCGCAAAAGCCGTGCACCAAGCCCTAGTCAACCTAGCTGCAAAACCTGCGCCGGCAGGAACCATGACGGTAGTACTTGGCGCCGGCTGGCCGGGAATATTGTTGCATGAGGCCATCGGTCACGGGCTCGAAGGGGATTTCAACCGCAAGGGGAGCTCGGCATTCTCAGGACGTATCGGCGAACGGGTCGCTGCCACGGGCGTAACCGTGGTGGACGACGGTACCATTGCACGGCGGCGTGGGTCGTTGAATATTGATGACGAGGGGAATCCTACCCAGTGCACAGTATTGATCGAAAACGGCATACTCAAGGGCTACCTGCAGGACAGCCTGAATGCACGACTGATGAACACCCCCGTCACCGGCAACGGCAGACGCGAGTCATTTGCCCACATTCCCATGCCACGCATGACGAATACCTATATGTTAAATGGGGACAAAAGCCCTGAAGAAATTATCGCTTCAGTAAAGCATGGTTTATATGCAGTGAATTTCGGCGGCGGCCAAGTGGATATCACCAGCGGAAAATTTGTTTTTTCCGCCGCGGAAGCATATATGATCGAAGATGGAAAAATTTCTTATCCGGTAAAAGGCGCGACTTTGATCGGCAATGGTCCAGATGTATTGACGCGAGTATCAATGATAGGCAACGACATGGCTCTCGACCCCGGCGTTGGGACCTGTGGGAAGGAAGGTCAAAGCGTACCGGTAGGGGTGGGGCAACCGACGCTGCGTATTGATGGGCTAACGGTAGGCGGTACTGCTTAATCTAAATCATCCTGAATTTCGTGTACAAATGCTATTTGCTCGCGGATCGTTTTCGAGGGCAAAAGGTGTCTTTTTGTCTGTTGCAAGGTTTTTCTCCAACTTTGCTCCAACTTTGAATCATGCTTTATCCACCAATTTCACGATTCGGGTTCCCGCTAGCCTGTCATGCAGGAACTGGCGCTCGCGATCGAGTAACGCCCAGAGCACCCCGCAACCAAAGAAAAAAATGCCAATCACTGCAAATAAATAGCGCGCAATCGCCTGCTTTAGCGTAAGTTGCTGCCCGTCAGCGCTGATGACACGGAATTTCCATGTTTGCATTGGCAGCGTTTGTCCGCCATGGGTCCAGAACCAGGTAAAATAAGAACCGGCCACCAATAGCAAATAAAGCTGGAAGGCCGGTCTAAAAAAAAGAGAACCAGTGTCACGGAATATGAGGTGAAAAACGAAGCTGGCGATAAACAGAACCGCGATCAAAAGCAGCGATTCGTACACCATGCTCGCCAACCGACGCCAAAATTCGGGTGTGGAAATTTTCATTTTTCAACAAGGCTTATCCATGGCGCACGCTTTTTCGCCGCATCAAATGCTTGACGAAACGCGTACAACAAGAATGGAAAGCCGTTAAAGCGCTATTTCTGACCTCTCTGGCTTTCGGGCGTCTGTTCATATTCGCGCCATTTTCGCTTTATTTCATGACGCTTGTCTGGGGGAAGCTTTTTAATGGTTTTGTACTTCTCGCGCACCAGTTCGCGCTGCTCAGGAGTAAGCGAATACCAATCGCGCATTTGCAATTGCGTGCGTTGCTGCTCTGAAGGCGTCATTCTCGGGTAGCGTTTTGCAATGCCTAGCCATTTCCTTTTTTTTGTGGGATCCATATTGTCCCATTCCTGCGCAAGCGGGGCCAAGACCTCCTTTTGCTGAGGTTTCAATTCCTTCCAGGAAAGCCGACTGGGATCGGATTGGGCGTGGGCAGAAAGTGAAAAACATAGCCAAAGCGCTAATGTTAGGAGGGATCTAGCCATGCATCGAACTCATTGTCGAGATAGGCGTTGATTGGCAGATCATCGACAAGCAGCATTATGTCAATTTCCTCATTTTCGTCGCTCTGATGGAGGGCCTGCCAATAGACAACGCTCACAAGAGCCGATAGCAAAGTTATCAATGATAGCAGCTTTGCAGTTGTGAGGTGCCAATCCTGTCCACCCCGCGCAGAAGCCCCGCGCCCTACAGTGATGATCGCCTCGCCCGTACGATAATTTTCAAGCGAGGCCCGGCGAGCCGATTGTAACCGGTTCAACGTACTCTGCTTAATATCGTCCAGACCGCGGTCTAACAGCCGCGCGATTTTCCTTCCTGTTTCCGGTTCATTCATAGCTCAATTCCTTCTTCTTTGAGTATGGTAGCAAGGGAATGGGTTGCACGCGAGCAGTGTGTTTTCACGCTTCCCTCGGAACATCCCATAATCGTTGCAGTTTCCGTTACATCCATTTCTTCCCAATAACGCAGCAGAAAGGCTTCCCGTTGACGCGGTGGCAGTGTTTCAATTGCTTTCTCTATAAGATTAACGAGTTGCGCCTGCTCTAATTGCTTACGGGGATCATCGAAATTTGATTTTGCTTTTATCTGCAAAGTTTCCAGTAGATCGTAGTCTTCATTTTCCTTTTCCTGACGATTAGGTGTAAAAGATGAAAACAGCGTGGTCCACAAGGAGCGCATTTTTTGCCGGCGGTAAAAATCCCGTATGGTATTTTGCAGAATGCGCTGGAACAGAAGAGGCAATTCTTCCCGTGGCTTTGCGGAATATTTCTCAACAAGCTTCATCATGGAGTCCTGAACGATATCCATCGCCACATGTTCGTCGCGTACTGCGAACAATGCTTGTTTATAGGCGCGCCGTTCGGTTTCAGCCAGAAAATTAGAAAATTCCTGTTGGGTAGCCAGGGCTGTTCGCCTATGGGTAAATTATGGGTAATGAACCAAGCCGTGGAAGGATTGCGCATGGCGGCACGGCAATGTTAGCAAATTTTTGCCCGTTTGCCGGAACAGGTTGCTGGAAAAAGTCAGAGGATAAGCCGGTGACGAATTAAAACCCCTTGGACCTAAGCGGATAGCAACGATAGTACCTGGTCACGCTCATACCGTTGCACTAATTGCGAAAGAAAAAAGATACCTGCTTACAATGTTACAGCATGGGATATATTTACGAACCAACTCCCAGAATTTCAGTCGGAAGTTTTCCTAAAAGCTGTTTATGTTTATTTAAGTAGGTTCACTGCTTCCCTGCGACAATTTGTCGCATTGTGATAGTTGGTTCTCTCGCCTAATATGATACCGGTGAGCTTGGCCACGAATAGAACGGGCCAATAACAAGAAATCGCCTCAACCCTTTTAAATGGCGCGTGTGAATGTGCAAATTAAGTGGTAAAATTTCGTGTGAAGTGCGATTGATTCTTAATTAGATTTCCATTCCTAATGTTTACTATTTTCAAATCCTTGTTAGTCCAGCGCAAGATAAAGAGGATCGGTAATACGACCTGTTACCAGCACCAGCGTCGGCCGGCCGTATGCGCTTTATTTGTCGCGTTGATGCTAACTTTCATGAACACTGCTAGTGCGGCTGAAAGTATTCGCCCGCTTACGCTGGGAAGCTTTGCGCAAGTTCTTGAAGCCCGCGAAGGGAAGCCTTTCGTTCTCGTTTTCTGGTCGCTTGACTGTCAATATTGTCCCACCGAACTAAAAATGCTAAGTGAACTCAAACGTAACCATCCAAAGCTGGATATCGTTTTGATTGCAACCGACACAATGAACGAGGCATCGCAACTTAGTTCCCGGGCAGGGAGTTATGGAATGGGCAAGGTCGAACAATGGGCCTTTGCAGAGGATATGCCGGAGCGGTTGCGTTTTGAAATTGATCGCCGCTGGTATGGCGAAGTGCCGCGTACGTATTTTTATGACAGAAAGCATCAGCGTGAGGCCAAGACCGGCCTGGTCAACAAGAAATTTGTTGAAGACTGGCTAGCTCGCAATGCCGCGCCTGACTTGGGGCTGGGGCAGCGTTAAGTGCATGGCAATGAAGCGCAACATTGTGTCTTTACCCGGCCTGATGTTTGTCCTTGCAATCCATGGCGCGCTACTTTATTTCCTGTTTAAGCAGCAGTTGATTCCCCCGCCAGAACAATTAGCCACATTACTTGTTAATTTTATCCCCTCATCCAAGCCAAAGGAAAAATCCAAACCTGAGCCGCCTCCTCCCGCGCCCAAGCCTCAACCGGTAAAAAAACCACAATCGCGCCAGTTAGTGGCGGAAGCACCGGTGATATCCAAAAGCGAACCGGTCGCACTGCCGTCCCTACCGGAACCAGAGCCAGAACCACAACCGGTGGCAGTGGCGGAAGCGCCTCCGCAGATGTCGCCGGGCCCAGTTACGCTCTCCGCGGAGCTGTCTGTCGCGTGTCCCGAATTGAACGCGCCTGCTTATCCCGCCCTTTCACGGCGGCTTGGAGAAGAGGGCAAGCTGGTGCTAAGGGTTGAGCTGGATGAGAGCGGCCGCGTTAACATAGCACAGGTGGTTAATAGCAGCGGTTTTAAACGCCTTGACGAAGCGGCAATGGTTGCAGTGAAAACTTGGCGTTGTAATCCACCCCAGCGCAATGGCCAGCCGGTTCGGGCCATTGCTCTGCAACCCTTCAACTTTGTATTGCAAGGAGACTGATTTAATGGAAAAAGGACTCGGATTCTCAAATTTTCTCGCCCAAATCGATGGTGTTGGGATCAGCGTGCTGGCGCTGCTGCTGGGACTTTCAGTGGCGAGCTGGTATCTCATACTCACCAAAGGTATTTCCAACTACTTAGCAGGACGACGCGCGGAGGTTTTTCTCAAGCGTTTCTGGAGCGCCAATTCTTTGCAGGAAGTCAACTCGACGCTGAAAGAAGGCTCAAGCGATAATGCGTTTGCACAACTTGCGCAACTTGCGATGGAGGCGGCCGTTGACTCGGAAAAGCACGGCTTGCAGAAACTTGCCGCAGCGGGTGGGGCAAGCGAGTTCATTACGCGCGTACTGCGCAACGGCATTGACCAGGAGGCCACGCGCGTCGAAAATGGACTTACAGTGATAGCCTCGGCCGGCTCGGCTGCCCCCTACATTGGTTTATTCGGCACGGTGTGGGGTATTTACCACGCGCTGATACAAATCGGCCTCTCCGGCCAGGGTACACTGGATAAAGTAGCCGGACCGGTCGGTGAAGCATTAATTATGACTGCGCTGGGGTTGGCTGTAGCGATTCCGGCAGTGTTGGCCTACAACACATTTGTACGGCGTAATCGCATATGGCTGGGGCGGCTTGACGCCTTCGCCCATGATTTATTTGTATTGATCGCTGTTGGCGCGAAAACCAATAGTTCCGCAGGTGACGAGCGTCAGCTGCGGGTGGTGGTGCCTAATGAAAGGAGGTCATGATGGCGTTTGGCAGCATGAATGGTGGCAGTCGCCAGGCACCTATGACGGAAATAAACGTGGTGCCGTTGGTCGACGTGATGTTGGTGCTGCTGGTTATCTTCATTATTACCGCACCATTGCTTACACATTCGGTTAAAGTTGATCTACCGAAGGCATCGAGCAGTCCGAACATCACTAAACCGGAACATATCGAATTCGGTCTGCGCGACGACGCCAGCCTCTACTGGAATGGTGAGCCGGTTACGCTGGAGCAATTGGCGCCGCGCTTCGCCGCCACGGTAAAACAGGATCCCAATGTGGAATTGCATATCCGGGCCGACAGACTTGTTCATTACGAGCATGTGGCGCGGGTAATGTCGATTGCCGCGAAAGCCGGCCTCATCCGAATAGGGTTCGTTACCGATCCTTCACAATAATCATGTGCCGAAGCTTGATTAAAATCAAGCCCTCGATCACCGGATACCTGGTTGCCCGCACGCTACCTGGCAAACCTAGTAC
>JALYOY010000219.1 GCA_030856655.1 Pseudomonadota bacterium
AGGTGGTTGAATACCGCGATCTACAATTTACAAAGACGCCCGCCGTACTAAAGTTTATGGGATTGGATCTGGACAAGAGCGAAGAGGCGCGAGCGGAACTGCGCAAGAAAGGAATCGAGTCGTAAACCGGCAAACGCGTAGAGGTTCAGTGAGGGCTTGATTTCAACAAACATACGCACGGTTGTTCTGAGGCATCGACGGGGTTTCCGAAGTGGCCCCTAAAAGCCCAAAAAAAGTAAGAATCCAGCAACTGCCACCAGAAATGCAGATGGAGTTTTATCGAGGTTTTGATGCCTGTGGAGCCCCAGGCGTAGGACGTAAGGTGTAGGGCGTCAATAAGCGAAGCGCATTGCGCCGTATGAAAATCTCACCAATATTATTACCATGCCTGATTATGGCTGTACCTCATCCGGGTGGCAGATATTCGTCAATCCGCTGTAATGGCAAGGTCAATGGAATGCTGACCTGCATGCAGACTGGTTACGCAAAGCAAGGTAGTGAAGTTGGTACGTAATTTTATCTTTTGCGTTTTATAGTTAAGGGATGCTGGAAGAGCGTTTTCATTGCATCATCGAATTATTATTCAATCATGCCAGCTTTGAAAACCCGACGATGGGCGATCAAAATTGCGTTTTCGGAGGCATTGCCAGTTACCGAGCGGTGTTTTCATGACATACGGCGCAATGCGCTTCGCTTATTGCCGCCCTACGCCTTACACCAGTTGTTTAAGAATCCAGTATAGTTGTCGAAAAACCAGCGAGTTAATCATAGCGCGGACCACCGCGCCAAGTTAGAAAGCAGGTGTCGGAGTTGGGACGCAAAACTGTTTCCCGATAACAAAATTGGGCGTCGAAAGCAACGCAATGAGTTCTGAAATTAGTCAATCTGGACTACCGACAGGTTTGGTCGGCCGTATAGTTGGCCGGATTATGGTGTGGCACAACCGCCCGGACAACGAGTGGACTATCTCCCTCTTGGAAATCGATGACAGCGAAAATGTTCTTGAGGTGGGGTTTGGCCCTGGGCAAGCGATCCAATTGTTGTCAGATGCAAACGCCTCAGTTCACATTGCTGGCGTTGATCACTCCGAAACCATGCTGATATCGGCAAGGCAATTAAATGAAGCAGCAATTGCCGCCGGGCACGTCAATCTACAACTTGGCTCAGCGGAACATTTACCTTTCGCTGACTCTACATTCGACAAAGCGTTTTCCATCAACTGCATCTATTTTTGGAAGGAGCCACTCCAAGGGTTGCGTGAGCTGCACCGGGTCCTCAAGCCTACCGGTCGTCTCGCTGTCACGGTTCGTGATAAAGAAGGGAAAACTTATCAAGCGTTCCGCCCGCACAAACTTACGCAATTGTTTACGCAAGTGGGTTTTTCCTCAATAAGTGTGCATCACAATGGCGTTCGCTCACATCCGCTCATTTGTGTGATGGCCGCGAAATGATATTCCTACCCACAATACATCGGTCGAACGGATCCGTCCCGATCACCTCTGCATTAAGCGTCTGCTTTAAAGAGCGGCCGTCCGTTCAGTGTCGATTTCAGACATTGGCGTTCTGACACTCACTATTTGTCAAATTAGCTTAGATCGGAACCGCTATAATTTATTGTGTTGCGATTGTTGCACTCTTCCTCGGCTTAACCGATTGGCGTCTTTGACGAGACAAATGCGTAAATGCGAAAAAGAATCAAGTCTCCTAGGGGGCTTCCAGGTGATTTTCCCTTTGAGAATGAGTTTTTGTTAGCCGGGTAATTCATGTCGTAAAAGTTTCCGGGGCATCAACTCCTTCCGAATCACGATCAACACGCCGATTGCACTCATCATCGCTCCATGTATCCAGAGAATTATTCCGCCGATCTGCTGGTCCGCTATTGCACTGATGCCGCCAATAGCGCGACCACAAATGGTATAAATCGGATAAAGCTCTCGTGAAGCAAAAAAGATCATTGCCCCAATCACGATTTGCGGTGGGATGACAGCCAGCATCATTGCGATACGGGTTCCTGGCGACAAACGACACGAATGTATGGAACCGGGATGAAGGACGAGCCCCCAGAAAATCAAGCCATTTATCAACATGCTCCAGTTCATTAAACGATACAAACGCCAGTCAATCATCACCGTAAAGTGGATGGAAGGCACTAACCAGAAACCGATGAGTCCGCTGAACAGTGTTACGGCCACAATAGGATTGCATAAAACGAGTGACAGATACCGAACTGGCTTCCAACCGGCTATCCGGTGGCAGAAAAGTCTCAGCCTTTCAGGGGTACCCGCTTCAAGTGTGCATAACGGGCGACTTAATACAACGAAAAAAGGCCCGAGATGATGCAATACCATATGATGAAGCCGATGAATGAAAAACTGATGCTCGGAGTAATAATCCAACTGTGTATGAGAAACGAGATATATGGACGCAAGTCCCGTCCAGAAATACAATTTTTGGTGGAATTGGGGGTTGGTTCTGGCGCAGCCTCTTAAATATAAGATTGCCGCGGCGCCGGTTGCGACCACAACCATAACCGACTCTTCCCATGGTGTTAACCAATACAGCATGTCCATCATGACTGATCTTTGTAAAGCACTCTTCTGATAAAACCGCTGTCAAAAAAGTATTGTTAGCTTTATCTCAAATCGAGCGAATCCATTGAAGCAGCACTGTCTAACTTGAACCTTCCAGCAGGCGCCGGATGTCCTCCGCCAAGTTCTTGTCCGAATCGGCCGATGTGGCCAGCAGGCGCGCATGGCCTTGTGAGTCGAAAATATATACTGCATCTCCATGTGTAATATCAGTCCCGCCAATTCCCGAACGAGGACGATAGGCTGCCCGATATCGTTTCGTAAGGTTTTCGATAGCATCTGTCGTCCCCGTCAATCCTACTGCACGTTCAGGATCAAATTGCGCGACATAACGACGTAATACCTGGGGGTTATCGCGGCCCGGATCCAGTGTGACAAACAAAACACGTGTGCGATTCGCATTTTCTCCAAGAAGCTGGAGTACGTGCGCTAAACGAGCC
>JALYOY010000238.1 GCA_030856655.1 Pseudomonadota bacterium
TGCGGGAACAAAATTTTGACGGAATCTCATCACTGGGAAAGTTCTGCCATTCGAACAACGGATGGGCATGAACATTAAGGAACAATATGTGTAAATCATGCAAAAATTGATCATCCATGGGGGGGCACCTCTTTCCGGCGAAGTCCGTATTTCCGGTGCAAAAAATGCAGCCTTGCCTATACTATGCGCTTCTCTGCTTACCAGTGAAACGCTTACTATCGGGAACGTTCCACATCTCAACGATGTAACGACCATGCTGCGCCTTCTAGAACAGATGGGCATAGGCATTACGATGAACGGCGCGGGAATGCGCCTGACCGCCGCACATCTTGCCCATCTAGTTGCGCCTTACGAGATGGTGAAAACCATGCGTGCCGCGATTCTGGTGCTGGGGCCGATGCTGGCGCGCGCAGGCGCGGCAAGAGTCTCATTGCCGGGCGGCTGTGCCATTGGCTTGCGCCCGGTTGACCAGCATATCAAGGGCTTGCAGGCGATGGGCGCGGAGATTGGTATCGAGCATGGCTACATTCACGCAAGAGCAAAACGTCTAAACGGGGCGCACATTGTCATGGATATTGTCACCGTCACCGGTACGGAAAACCTGATGATGGCAGCGACCCTGGCCGAGGGAACGACAGTACTCGAAAACGCCGCGCGCGAGCCGGAAGTACTGGATCTGGCTAACTGCCTTATCGCGATGGGGGCAAAGATTCACGGCGTCGGCAGCGATGTCATTACGATTGAAGGAGTAGAGAGATTGCATGGCGCGACATATCGTGTCATGGCCGACCGTATTGAAACCGGAACATTCCTTGTCGCGGCCGCCGCTAGCGGGGGCGAAATCCGCTTGACGGAAGCTCGCTCCGACACACTCGACGCGGTACTCGACAAACTGATGGAAGCGGGCGCAGCAATCGAATCAGGTGAAGACTGGATCCATCTGAAAATGAATAACTCATTGAAATCCGTAAATCTGAGAACCGCGCCCTATCCGGCTTTTCCCACGGACATGCAGGCGCAGTTCATGGTATTGAACAGCGTCGCCACCGGAACCGGGATCATTACAGAAACCATATTTGAAAATCGCTTCATGCACGTGCAGGAATTGAAACGCATGAATGCCGATATTAAAGTTGAAGGCAACACTGCGGTGGTCTGCGGCGTCGCTGGCCTGGACGGCGCCAACGTCATGGCCACTGACTTGCGCGCTTCTGCCAGCCTGGTGCTGGCCGGACTGATCGCAAGGGGTGAAACGGTCATCGATCGCATCTATCACCTCGATCGCGGCTATGAATGCATCGAAGAAAAGTTGTCTTTGCTTGGGGCGAGAATAAGGCGGACGGACTAGGACTATCCGGTGCTGTCTTAACGACAAGTTTTTTTGTCTTACCCTCATTTAGATAGAAGTAGATCGTGAACTTACCTTCTGACAAAACCGAGTTTGAGTTGAAGGAACCGGCATCTGATATTGCCGTGGATGTGATTGCCGCCGAAGCGGTGACCGCGGGTCATATACGCATTGCACGGACAAGCGCGGCAGTCTGGATGCTTGCGTTAATTGCGCTTGTCGCCGCGCTATATCTGGCGCGCGCATTCTTTGTTCCGTTGTTGTTTGGCATTCTCGTCAGCTACGCGTTACGGCCGGTGGTAGACTGGTTTGAGCGCTATCATATTCCCCGGGTAGTGGGAGCGGGATTCGTACTGGCTGTTCTGGTCGGCGGCATCTCCTGGGTGGTATTCTCATTAAGCGGCGATGCCGCCACGATGGTCGAAAAACTTCCCGACGCAGCACGAAAACTGCGCCAGAACTTGATCATTGCGCAGACCGGCAGTCCAACCGCATTGCAGCATATGCAGGAAGCCGCCAATGAGCTTCAGGGTGCCGCGGGTGTGAAGCCAACCGGAAGTGAGATAGTGATAACTGAAAAATCAGCGTCCACATGGTTGCGCGATTTCGTGCTAACACAGTCCGCGTTGCTGGTTGGGTTCGCTGCGCAGGCTCCTGTCGTATTGTTGCTCACCTATTTCCTGTTGGCATCCGGCGTGCATTTCCGGCGCAAACTGGTACAGTTTGTGGGGTCCTCGTTAAAGCGAAAAAAAGACGTCGTGCGCATACTTGACGAGGTGGACGTACAGGTCCAACGCTACCTGCTCGTCATGCTGATATCGAATGCCTTGATTGCCGTCGTTACGTGGTTCGCGTTTGAGATGATCGGGCTCGAGCATGCGGGCGTATGGGGAGTGGCCGCCGGTATATTACATCTTATTCCTTATCTGGGGACGGTGGTGATTGTGCTCGGCAGCGGTGTGGCAGGATTTCTACAATTTGGATCCCTTTCGTACACACTCGGGGTAGCAGGGGTTTCGATACTTATCGCAGGTTCCATCGGAATGGTTTTCACGACTTGGTTACAAGGCCGATTCGCACGGGTGAATGCTGCGGTTTTATTTATCGTGCTGTTATTTTTTGGCTGGCTATGGGGCATGGCGGGTTTGCTGCTAGGTGCGCCGTTGCTGGCGATCACCAAAGTGGTTTGCGATCGCGTTGAATCGCTCAAACCGATCGGTGAACTGCTGGGGCGGTAACCAGAAATAATTGCGGGCCAGTTTTCTTATATATTTTCCGGCATGAGGATTTGTGCGGAAGAGGCAATACGGCAAGTGGCGCGATGACGATGATGATGATTACCACGACAACGATGGTGACGGCTACGATGACAAGGACGGCCACGATCATAAATACAAAAACGACGACAAGCTTTACGGCGGTGACGGGAAGGATCACCTGGACGGTGGCAAAGGCAACGACAAGCTCTACGGCGGGGATGACAAAGACACCCTGTACGGAGGCAAAGGCAACGACTATATCGAGGGCGGCAAAGGCAACGACAAGATCGATGGGGGCAGCGGCCACGATACTATCGTGTTCAGTGGAGTACACTCATGGTCCAACGGCCTCGATACGATAAGTGGGTTCGTATCAGATGACGATACCTTGCAATTCAGCCTGTATAGCGTCAATTCCGCGATAACAGGTGCGGATCTGTTTGAGGGTGAGGTTGATGCGGGCAACGTCGTAATTGGCGGAGGCGGCGCGGCGCTCGATGCCGATGATTACTTCATCTATGACACGGACGACGGCGCCCTTTACTTTGACTACAACGGTAGCGGTGCAGGCGGTGCTGTTCAGCTGGCGACGCTCGTCGGCGCTCCAGCTGTTGCCGTGGACGATTTCATGCTGGCATAGCCGTGTAT
>JALYOY010000248.1 GCA_030856655.1 Pseudomonadota bacterium
CATTGGACCCGATGCGGTTGACCGTGGGGAAATACCCGTAGTGAGCAGCTGGATGATATCCTCGACCGGCCAATCAGCGGAACCTGCTTCCAGGCTTGAGGTTAAAGATGGTGCATACCAGTTTGAACCCATGATCGGGCCTCCTCCCAATGTGTCGCCGCCGGTGGCGCCTAGCGGATTGCGTTCGGCGTGGCAAGCATTACAGTGTCCGAGTCCCTGCACCAGGTAAGCGCCGCGGTTCCACTCATTGCTTTTCGCGATTTCCGGCTGATAAACGCCAGGCTTGAAGTAAACGGCACGCCAGAGACTTAACAGGGGCTGAAAGTTATAAGGGAAATTAATTTTGCTCGGCGGGTTATGTTGCGCCACGGGAGCGAGCGCTTTAAGATGGGCGAAAATGGCATCCGAGTCCTCACGTGTGATTTTCGTATATTCCGTATAAGGAAACGCGGGGTATAAAGGCCGCCCATCTCGCGATTTGCCCTCGTGCAACGCCTTCCAGAAATCCTGCTCATTCCAGTACCCAATTCCAGTTGCCTTATCCGGCGTAATGTTAGGCGTGACAAACGTACCGAAAGGGGTAGACAAAATGCGTCCGCCCGCGTAGGGGCGCCCGCCCTGCGCCGTGTGGCACCCCATGCAATTGCCTGCTTGTGAGAGATAAGCGCCGCGAACCTGGCGCTCTCCAGCGGGGGCGGCCTCACGGGCCGCCGGTTTCTCCGCCATTTCCTTATTTGGCTGCGGGGCGGCTATCAGTTCAAATGGCAAACCCAGCCCCGTCAGATAGGCAATTGTGGCCGCTATGAGGATTTGTTTCATTGAACTCCGCCCCGCTGAACAATACTTCCGCAACGCCGGGCCATCTCAACGGGAAGGGTGGCAACCGGGCCGGCATTCTCAGGTACGGGCTGGGCGGCAAGCCAGGCTGCAATGGCGCTCGTCTCTTCGGAACTGAGTTGTTTTGCGATTTCCGACATGCAGTCGGGCGTCTGCCCTCGCATCACTCCTCCGTTTCGCCAGGCACCGAACTGGGCGATCATGTAGACGCGTGGCAGACCCAGCAAGCCGGGAATAAATGGTGCCGTGCCCATCAACTCTTTGCCGTGACATTCGGTGCACGGGGGAATTTTTCGAGAGGGGTCTCCCTGATTGACAAGTTTTTGCGCCAGCTTGATTTCGTCGGGCGAAGAAGATATGCGCTCGGGCGGCGGATAAGGCTGTTTAAGCGCGGAAAAATAGCCGGCCATCTCCAGCAGGTACTGATCCGACACGTTCGCAAGCAACAAAGCCATAGGCCGGTAATAACGCCGACTGTCGCGAAAATTGCGCAGCTGGTTGAAAAGATAACCCTGGGGCTTGCCCGCGATACGGGGATAATATCCGTCTCTTCCCATTCTGTCTTCCGGGCCGTGACAGGCAACACAGGCTTTTACCCGTTCCGCCATCGTATCGGGCACCTCGACCGGAAGGGCGGCAATGCCAAGCCCGGCGGCCGCAGCGACCCCGGCGGTAAATATAAATAGAGTTAAAACAATAAGTCGTCTCATGGTTCGTCGTTTCTTTAAAGAATCGCTCTGATGAGACTGTGACGCACCGATGAAGTTGCAGCAGTAAGGCCGGCAGGCAAAATTAGTGGAAACTGCGATGGAAATACGCCAACGTTGACGGCGCTTCTGCCGTTGTTTTGCATCATGCTTTAAGCAAAAAGGCGCTGACGAAATTAGGCATGAGATCATAAACCTTCTGTTGGCCTCTGCGGCCGAAGCAGAGAAATGCAATGGGCAGACATGTTTGCAGCCGATTCCCTCGCGGCTAAGTTATCAGGTCGGTGACACTCCCCAGGTCGAAATCGGCTATGAGTGCCGTGCTCAAGGTTGCGCTCTACCGCGAGGTGATGTGCATTTTCCTGATACCTCGAAGGCGCAAAGCGTCCGTTGCTCTCCAGACGACGGATACGATGCCTGGGGCAAATGGCCATGCTGGTGCAGCAGGGGCTGCGGCGCCAGCGGAAGCAGATCATTTTAAACGGCGTTAAGACGAGAATCTTTACAGTTATCGCGGCAGTCTAAACGCCCAGCAAGCAGAATAAGTACAGGAGTCTGTATAAGCAATTGTTTTAAATTAGGTTTATTCAAATAAAAATCTCTGGCACGAGTTATGCATAAGACTAAGAGGGGGGTACTCCCCCTACAAGAGGGTGGCCCGGTGTCGGAGATCCCGCGCCGGGCCTTATTCTTGACAGACAATTTGCCAATTGCAGCGATAAATCTAAAGGCTTTGAAATGCGTAAAATTATTGGTTTTGCCAGTTCACATGTACTTTATTTTCTGGCCGACTGTGTAGACAAAGTGATGGATAAAATGGGATCGAGACGGTTTTTCCCTCTTTACAGAAAACTGCTGGTGCGCTCGGCGGATGCAGAACACTGGGGCGGCGGCGGCGGTGCCTGGGGCACTCTTTGGGCAAATCAGAGATAAACCTTATCAAATATTGCCTTAACATGGCCGCCTCATGCAAACCCCGCGACCCGTTAGCAGCGTATTCGAAGGGTTGGCGGAAAAATACAAATGGATCAAGCCGGTCGCACCGTCTTCAACGCCGTGCCCCAGGCAATCAGCTGATCAAGCATGCCGTCGACCGACTGTTCCTTGCGCGTATCCGGTTTGAAGACGCTCATGTTCTCGAAGTCGGTAAAAAGCGAAAGCATTACCTGAGCGCGCACCGTGGCCACTTGCAGCTCGGCCATTACCAACCGCAGTTGCTCCACTGCCCGCGTTCCGCCCGCGCTGCCATACCCGACAAAACCCGCAACCTTATTGTTCCATTCCTTGTACAGGAAATCGATGGCATTCTTGAGTGCGCCGGAAGTGCCGTGGTTGTATTCGGGTGTCACAAACACGAAGGCGTCAAACGAATTAATCTTCGTTGCCCACACTTTTGTATGCTCCTGAGCGTATTTGCCCAAGGAAGGTGGCATCGGCTCGTCGAGCAGCGGCAAACTAAAATCCTTGATATCCACCAGTTCAAAGCTGGCGTCGCTGCGCTTCTGGGCAATTTCGTTTACCCAGTGGGCGACAGATTCTCCGAGCCGTCCCGGCCGCGTACTTCCAATAATAATTGCAATTTTGATCATGGTGCTCTCCTCATAAAGTCGGATGGGAATTTGGCAACGGCGAGCGGCCCCTTCGGCGTATCAGGCTGGTCAAATCCAGGATTGGCCCCGTCGGCACGATGCCGTTTGGGTTGATGGTGGGATGGTTGCGGTAGTAGTGCTCTTTGATGTGCCGCATATCCACCGTCGCAGCCACGCCCGGCCATTGGTACAGTTCGCGGGTAAAGCTCCAGAGGTTCGGGTAGTCCACCAGACGCCTGAGGTTGCATTTGAAATGGCCATGATAAACCGGGTCGAAGCGAATCAGTGTAGTGAATAGCCACCAGTCCGCCTCGGCGATGCGGTCGCCCACCAGATAGCGCTGGCGCGAAAGTCGTAGCTCAAGCTCGTCCAAGATTTCAAACAGCGCCGCCACGGCATTCTCGTAGACCTGCTGGTGGGTGACAAAGCCCGCTTTGGAAACCCCTTGTTGACAGTATCGTAGACGCGCGCGTTGATCTCGTCGATCTGCGGCAATAGCGCGACGGGTACATAATCTCCTTCCGCAGCACCTATGCCGTCAAAGGCCCGGTTCAGCATGCGAATAATATCGCCCGATTCATTGCTGACTATAATGCCGCGCTGCAAGTACCACAGCACCGTCACCCGGCCGGTGTAACCGGGGTTTGCTCGCAGATTAGACTTCACAGAGATAGCGAGCCTGCCGCACGGGGTCAGCAACTACGCCCGGAGCCTGCTCGAACGTCCAGCCGTGGTCATCCATATAGGGGTTAACCACCGAAACCCCGATCATGTCCTCGAGTTTTTTCCGGACGCGGAAGATGAGCGGGCGATGCGCCCAAGGACAGGCCGGCGTCACATAAAGATGATAGCGTTCCGCCTCGGCAGGAAAACCACTTTCTCCAGCTGGTCTGGGATTTCCATCGGCCGTGATCCAGTTGCGAAATTGCGCATTGGTGCGGACGAAGCTGCCGCCCGTCGCGGTGGTGTCGTACCATTCATCGATCCATTTGCCTTCAACCAGTAAGCCCATTTCGAATTTCTCCCAGAAATTGAAACTTCACGAAAATTTCTGTTCAAATCTACACAGATATCGATCATCTTGCATTACAGCGTGTTTTCAGAAAAATAACAATGATCGATTTCAGAGAGCAACCTATCCTGCGCGTATTTCAACCGAAAAAAAGCCCGCATGGAGCGGACTGGATTAGAAACGTGACGTTATATTTCTGATAAGTCATCTAACAAGAGACCAAAGGATAAGTATCGTGTCCGCTTATGCTCATTATGCGAATAGATGTGGTTTCAAAGGCAACGTTAAGCATATTTTTCAACCTGAATGGCGAGTAAAAACAACGTGACCCTTAATACACGAGTGGCGGATGGAAGCGATGCGGCAATTATCGGTGAATTAACCGAGAGAGCGTACCGGGCAGACGGATTCCTGAACAGCGAAAAGTACGCTGCACGAGTTCGTGATGCGGCTACGAGGATAGCCGACGCCACCGTTCTGGTGGCGGAATTGGATGGCAAAATCGTGGCGACGGTGACTTTGGCAGTGCATGGGAGCCAATGGGCTGAGATCGCCAAACCTGATGAGCTTGAAGTCCGGATGCTCGCGGTCGCACCCGAAATACGGCGGCAAGGTATCGCCGAAAAGCTTATGTCCGCCGCCATGCAGCACGCACAGGATCTGGGATCGGACGCCCTTGTTTTATCAACCGAGACACCCATGTCTGGGGCTCACAGACTCTACGAGAAACTGGGCTACACCAGACAGCCTGATCGTGATTGGACGGTGACCGGTTACGAGCTACTTGTATACCGCCGCGAGGTTAACCTATCGTGATTTCCAACAGAAAAATTAGGTCGGATTAGCGAAGCGTAATCCCACAATAGACTATACTCGTACTGAAACCAAACTCCACCCCGCTAGTTTTGCAACATGAAAGTCTCATACTCCAGCCGATTAAATTTGCGCGACAAAATGAACAGGCTGAGAAAGGCCGACAATGTTACCGAGGCTGCAAATCCGTAACCAAACGTCTCCGCACCCAAGTGTAATGTGGCAAAAGTGAATATCAGATTTGAGATGAAGAAGCATGTTGTAATGATTAGTACTTCCCGGCGGGCATCAAGATAAAAAAGCACGTTGAGTATCGCCATCAGCAACACCTGAACGCTGACGGCAACGACATCTATATAAAATAAATGGATATATAACGGAGAAATGCCCACCGCATGCAATAGCTCTCTGCCCCATAATAGGCACAGCACGACCGTTAAACCTTGCACTTTGAAAATCTCGTAGATCCCTTGGCGTGCAGCGTATACCATACGATCACGCCTATGTTCGATATGCATAAGCGTGTCACCTTCCCGGACCGCGCGGTAGAAACGCTCATGCTGTTCGGCAAAGTCCGCTTCCATGCTCACTAAAAATACGGCCATGCCAGGCAGAATAAACAGATAGGCCAAAAAAATCGGAAGATCGTAAATGATGGAAGCCCGCAGCGGACCGATGACCGCCTCGGAGGTAACCGGCACAAACCAGAAAATGAATTTATCGACCCATATGGCCAGATAATAGAGCGTGCCGACCGCGAACAAGCTATAAAAACTGCGTCGATTACGGAGGAAATCGAATTTAAGCAGGGAGCGT
>JALYOY010000262.1 GCA_030856655.1 Pseudomonadota bacterium
AACTCGTTCACATCGGCAACGTTAAGACCGTGACGAGCGATGGCACGGCGGTCGATGTCGATGGTCAATTCCTGTTGGCCCGACAGGCGTTCGATACGAAGATCCCGTGCGCCGCTGGTTGACTTGATGATGCGCGCGACCTGCTCCGACAACGTACGCAACTCGTCCAGGTCGTCGCCGAAGATCTTGACCGCGAGCTGCGAGCGTACGCCGGTGAGCATTTCGTCGACCCGCTGCGCGATCGGCTGAGACAGCGCAATATTCACACCGGGCAGCACCGTCAACGCCTTGCGGATATCCTCCTCGATCTCTCCCTGGCTGCGGCCAGACCCCTCCAGATCCAGCGCCGCAATGGGGTCGGATTCGTTCTGCGATGCCGGGTCGGCAGGCGATTCGCCGCGGCCGAGCTTCGAGACCACGGTTGCCACCCCCGGTATCGCGGCGATTAGTTTCAACGCCTCTGTTTCCAGCTCGATCGCTTTTTCCAGCGCAATCGAGGGAACGCGAATAATGACGGGCGTCACCGCACCTTCCTTCATGATCGGAATGAAAGACTTGCCAAGAAACGGGAACAAGGCGAACGCCAGCACGAGAGCACCCAACGCTATCATCATAGTAATCTTCTGGCTCCCCAGCGCAAGATTGAGCACGCGCAGGTACATGGACTTGAGGGTGGCGACGATTTTGGTATCTTGTTCGTTTCCGCCTTTTAAAATGTAGTGGCTTAACACCGGCGACAACGTCACCGAAACAGTCAGCGCCACCATCAGCGAGATAGCGATGGTGACGGCGAGCGGGCTGAACATCTTGCCCTCCATGCCCTGCAGGGTCATCAGCGGCAGGAACACGAGGACGGTGACGACCACGCCGAAGATTACCGGCGTACCCACTTCGGCTGTTGCCTTGACAATCGTCTCGAGCTTTGATTCGCCCGTATCGCGGGCCTGGCCCAGCCGTAAAAAGACATTCTCCACCACTACGATGGTGGGGTCCACCATCATGCCGATGGCGATCGTCAGCCCCCCCAGCGACATCAGATTAGCGGCGATACCCTGCTGGTTCATCACCATGAAAGTGACTAGCGGCGTAATGACCAGCGTCGATACCACCACCAAGCTGGTGCGCAAGTTACCGAGGAAGACAAACAATACCACGACCACCAGGACCATGGACTCCATCAACGTACTGTAAACCGTCCCCAGGGCGGCATCCACCAGGTCGGTCCGGTCATAAAAAGGCACGATCTGGAGGCCGTCCGGCAACAGGCCGCGCTCGTTGATCTCGGCAACCTTCTCTTTTATTCGTCCGACTATTTCCTTGGCGTTGCCGCCGGCCAGCATCATCACGATGCCGGACACCGATTCGGTGTACCCTCCCTTGATGCTGGCCCCTAGGCGCACCTCTTCCCCGAACCGTACCTCGGCCACATCACGCACGTATATCGGCACGCCATCCATCTCCTTGAGCACGATATTGCGGATATCTTCCAGCGTAGCAATCAGACCGACGCCACGGATCAGGTACTGTTCGGCATGCAGTTCCAATAAGTTGCCGCTGGCATTTGCGTTGTTGTTCGCAATGGCCTGGTCGACAGCCGCCAGCGTCAGATCATAATGACGCAGCCGGTTCGGGTCGACCCGAACCTGGTATTCCTTGACAAAGCCTCCGATAGAGTTGACTTCCGCCACGCCCCGGATCGAGCGCAGGATAGGCCGCACCACCCAATCCTGGATGGTCCGCCGTTCCGTCAGCTCTTCGATAGTGAGCGCGCGCTTGCCGTCGTCGGGATGATCGATGGTGTATTGGTACACTTCGCCCAGACCGGTGCTTACTGGCCCCAGTACCGGATTGATGCCTGGCAGCAGTCTGGACGACACCTCGATCAGCCGTTCCATCACCAGCTGGCGCGCAAAGAAAACGTTGGTCTCATCGGTAAACACCAGGGTGATAAGCGACAACCCGCTCTTGTTCATGGAGCGCATCTCAACCAGCGCCGGCAGGCCAATCATCGCCAGTTCCACCGGGACCGTGACCAGCCGCTCGACCTCCTCCGGACTGCGGCCGATCGCCACGGTGGCGACCTGTACCTGTATGTTGGTGACATCGGGGAAAGCATCGACTGAAAGATTCTTCGCCGCGAACACGCCTGCGACGCACAGGGCGAGTGCGACCACTACCACCAGCAGGCGCTGCTTGACCATGGCGCGCACGAGCGAGGCAAGCATGGCTTACTCCAGTTCGGCGAGCTTGCGCTCGTTGTCCAGATGAAAGGCGCCATCCACCACGATCTTCTGTTCGATGGTGACCCCCTTCAGCACGGGATACATATCAGATACTTCGGGACCTAGTTCGACGGGCACGCGAAGGAACCGGTTATTGCCCTGCGACAGGAATACATAATCCTGATTGCTCTCGCGGACCACCGCCGTTTCCGGCACTACCAGGCTTTTATGTGGATTATCGGTGATGTGCATATTGGCCAACATGTCGGGCTTGAGGCTGCGTTGTGGATTCTCCACCAGTGTACGCACCATTACCGTGCGGGTTAACGGATTGACCGTATCGGCAACGAATATGATGAGGCCGTCGAACTCGGTATCGCCCAGCGCCGGAACATGAATGTCCACATGTTGACCTACCCTCACATTACGCGCGATTTGCTCCGGCACATCACCCACCACCCAAACAGAAGACAGATCGGCCACCCCGAATAGCTGATCGGCCGGTTGCACAACTTGGCCGATGATGACATCCCGCGCAATAACAATGCCGCTCCTTGACGCGTCGATGGTCACTGATGGCAGGATATGCCCCTGCTTGGCCAGTTCTTTTAGCACAGCGCTGTCCACGCCCAGCAAGCGCAATTGGTCCTTCGCCGCCTCCAATTCGGCACGGGCAACCTCCAGTTCCGACTCGCGCCGTTCCACTTCGGCGATGGCAATCACGTCGGCAGCCAGTAGATGGTGAGCACGCTCGAACGCTTTCTGGGTCAATACTGTCCGCGAGAACGCGCGCAAATAAGCCAACTGTGCCTGCGTCAATTCCGGACTGGTAAGTCGTGCCAACGGCTGCCCGGCATTAACGGTGTCACCCAGCACGACATACAAATTGATAATGCGCCCGGTCACGAAAGAACCGATACGAGCAAGCCTCTCCTCGTCCACCTCGACCCGGCTGGGAACCTGCAGTTTATCAGCCAGATCGACCATCACGGGCTGGCCGATCGTGATACGTGGCACCATTTCCGGCCTAATCGTAATGCTGTTGACATCCTCTGGCTCTTGCTTGGCGGCTTCTTTGCCGGGGGCAGCGGCCTCCTCGCTACCCCCGCATGCCACAGCAAGCAGCGCGACAATGGCGATGACGCCGGTGATCCGCATTCTGGTTCTCATTGGACGATTTGCTCTCTGGGATAATAGGCGCGCAACCGGTCAATTTCAGCCGCCGCGGCCTGTAAATCAAAACGTGCCTGCAACGACTCCATCAGTATTCCCCGCAGCACACGCTGCGTATCGAGCACTTCAATCAGCGGGCGTTCGCCAAAACGATAAGCTGCCTGGGCAATCTGTAACGCGTTCTCCGCTTCCTTGATTATGCCGCCCTCGAACATCTCCACTCTGCGGCGGGCGATCTGCAAGGCCTGCCAAGCGGATTCAAGAAGCTGGCCTATCTCGAAACGGCGGTATTCCAGTGTTTCCCGTGCCCGTGCAGAATCCGCCACTGCTGCGTCGATCTCGCCACGACGGCGATAAAACAGCGGAACGGTGACGTTGAACCCGGCCGTATTCGAAGTATATTGGGCTTCCTGAAAATTACTGAGTAAAATTTGTACCGATGGCATTACCGTCGCGCGTTCCAGATCGATTCGCAAACGCGCACGATTCTGCTCAGCTTCCAAACGCACCACATCCGGGTTGACTGCCGGTACTTCCTGCCGCAACTCTTCGAGCGGCGGCAAGTCGACCGGATCGAACAGGGATGCGTTGATCGCGAAATCAGGCTTCAAGGCCCCTGCGGTAAACTGCATCAATACAACCCGCGCGCGTAGCGTTCCCAGCTCCGCAGCCTCTTTGCGGCTGGCAGCGTTCAGCACCTCGGCGTCGGATCGGACGAGCTCGAAACGCGCTGTTTCGCCGATACCTACAGCCACTTTGATACGCCGCCGCACCTCCTCCATCAGGGTAAAAATACTGCCTTCCATGCGCGCTATTTCTTGGCGCAGCAACAGTTCATACGCACGCACTCGCAGCTGTGCCGCCAAATCCGCCCGCACCTGTTCAGCACTGGCGCGGCTGGCGTCCACTCCGGCCTCGGCAGCACCAATGCGCGCGCTACGCAACCATGGGTTCTCAATAGTCTGTGCGACGGTGACGGCGCGATGGTTCGTGGCCGGAAGCGCGGAGGGAATTCGCGCATGTTGAGGCCCGCCCGTCAAACTCACCTGAGGATTAGGGTAAGCAGCCGCTCCGACGACACCCCCCGCCGCAACGTCCACTTGCGATTGTGCGGCACGCACCAGGCCGTTGGCTTCGAGCCCCAGTCTTTGCAAGGCGTCGATCGAGATCGCATCCGGAGGAGCGGGAGGCGATGTGGCAGCGGAAGGTATGGTGACAGAAGGTATCCCGGGAGGTCCCTTCGCAGATGGTACAGTAGGAGGCACCGAGGTAGAAGGCATCGTAGAAGGTATGGTGGCGGAAGGTACATTAGCAGGCGCCGGGGCAGCAGGCGCAGGCGCAAAAACAGGCGGTGCAAGAGGCAAAGTGATGACAGGTATCGTTGCGGGATTTTGAGCTGAGACAGTTGCAAATGGAAAGATGAGAACCAAGCTCAGCAAGATGCGTGAGTGCGATGAAATTTGCATCTACTACCTTTTTTATTCCAAAAGAAGAAACTTGCCTCAATTGCCGTGAGTGAGCTTATGTTTCAAATAAGTGATGGGGTAACGGCCGCAAGAGTCTCACCGGACCCATGCCTAAATGTATTTCACCACCTATTCCAGGCAAAAAAATACATAACCACGGCACCTAAAAAATAGGCGGATTTAAGATTTAACGGAAGTCTAAAGTAAAATTTGCATCAATAAAAGTAGTATCTGTCTGATAATATGATCGATATTTACGAACTATTATCGCATGTTGTATCGGCATCCAATGATTAATTACAAACAACTGCATTATTTTTGGGCCGTCGCCAAGGCCGGCAGCATCGTCCGGGCAAGCGAGCGATTGCATCTCACGCCGCAGACCCTGAGCGGCCAGATCGGACTGCTTGAAGAAACGCTTGGGGTAGCGCTGTTTTTGCGCGTTGGAAGACGCCTTGAGCTAACGGAAACCGGCCGACTTGCGCTTTCTTATGCTGACGAGGTCTTCCAAATCGGAAATGAACTGGAAGAGGCCTTGCGGAGTCGTCCCGAAAACCGCTTCATTCAATTCCGTGTTGGGGTCGACGATGCGGTTCCCAAATCCATCGCATACCGGCTATTGACCCCGGCGATGTCACTTGCCGAGCCGGTGCGCATTGTCTGCCGGGAAGACAAACTTGTGCGTTTGCTGGTGGAACTGGCGATTCAGCGTGTTGATCTGGTGCTCGCTGACCGCCCCATGCCGGCTGGAACGAATGTGAAGGGTTATAGCCATAAACTTGGCGAATGCGGTATTACATTTTTCGCTGAGCCAGGGCTTGCAGCGCAATTTACGAACAAATGGCCCCATATTCTCGATGGCGCTCCCTTGCTGATTCCCGGAAAGGAAGCCGCTGTGCGAATACCGCTCATGCGCTGGTTCGATGTGCATCAGATACGGCCGCGAATTGTCGGCGAATTCGACGACAGCGCGCTGATGCAAGCTTTCGGACAAGCCGGGATTGGTATTTTCATTGCCCCATCGGTGATAGCCGAGGAAGTGCGGCGCGAACATGACGTTACCATTCTCGGTCACACAGACGAGGTCACCGAGCAATTCTACGCCATCTCGATGGAGCGCCGGCTTACCCATCCCGCAGTGGTTGCCATCAACGACACTGCCCACCGGGAATTATTCGTCAACCTCTATACGCATTAGCGCTCAAGGAAATCGCGGCAGGTTGCCTGATCGGTGAGAAGAGCGGAGTTTCACGAAATTTTCGGGGACAGACTTGTCCGCGCTCTCTCTCCACCGTCTAGTTTCCGCTTGACGCGGTCAAAAACAATAGCTCATTGATTCTCTTGACAAAACTCGCCGGGTCTTCAAGTTGGCCGCCTTCAGCCAATAATGCCTGATCGAACAAGATGTGGCTCCAGTCGGCGAAGTGCGTTTGCTCCGATTTCAGCCGCTGTATCATGGGATGATAGGGGTTGATTTCCAGGATTGGCTTAGTGTGATTCACTTTTTGTCCGGCTGACTTGAGCAGACGCTCCAGATTTCCACTCATGTCATGGCTGTCCGCCACCAGGCAGGCGGGAGATTCCGTCAGGCGTAACGTGACGCGAACGTCCTTCACTTGCTCGCCAAGAATACTCTTCACTTTCTCAGTCAGCTCTTTATATTCGTCCGCTTCTTTCTCCTGCTCCTTCTTCTCCGCCTCATCCTCCAGTTTCCCCAAATCCAAGCTGCCTTTAGCTACCGACTGCAGCGGTTTGCTCTCGAACTCGGTCAAATTCGCAGCCAGCCACTCATCCACGCGCTCGGCCAGCAGCAAAACTTCGATGCCTTTCTTGCGAAAAACTTCCAAATGCGGGCTACTTCTAGCCGCCTTGAGATTATCCGCAGTGACATAATAAATTTTTTCCTGCCCTTCTTTCATGCGCGCGATGTAATCACTCAATGACGCGGTTTGCTCGTCCGTGTCCGCATGAGTCGAAACAAAGCGCAAGAGCTTAGCAATGCGTTCGCGGTTGACATAGTCTTCCGCCACGCCCTCTTTGAGGACCTGGCCAAATTCCTTCCAGAAGGTCTTGAATTTGGCCTTCCCTTGTTCCTGGCCTTCCTCGTCTTTCTGCTCTTTCTGCTCTTTCTGTTCTTTCTGGTCTTTCTGCCCCTCCTGCTCGCTTTGAGCCAGGTCTTCAAGCAGCCCCAACACTTTTTTCACTGCTCCCGCCCGTATTCCTTCAATATCTTTTGATTCCTGCAATATTTCGCGCGAAATATTCAGCGGCAAGTCGTTGGAATCGATCACCCCGCGTATGAAACGCAGATAATTCGGCAGCAGTTGTTTCGCATCATCCATAATGAATACCCGCCGTACATAGAGCTTTATACCGTGACGGGGCTCGCGATCAAACAAGTCGAAGGGAGCGCGGGACGGAATGTAGAGCAACTGGGTATATTCCTGTTTACCCTCTACCCTGGCGTGAAGATAGGCCAGCGGCGGTTCGAAATCATGCGCCACGTGCTTGTAGAATTCCTCGTACTGCTCGGGAGTAATCTCGCTTTTGGGGCGCGCCCAAAGCGCGCTCGCCTGATTGACGGTCTCATCTTCATCGGTAATCGTGTTTTCGTTCTTTTCCTGAGACCACTGCTCTTTCTTCATCACAATGGGTAGAGTGATATGATCGGAATACTTACGAATGATAGCGCGCAGCCGCCACCCACTGAGCAGATCATCCTCACCTTCACGCAAATGCAAAATCACTTCAGTGCCGCGATCTGTCTTCTCTACTGTCTCAAGCGTATAATCTCCTTCTCCACCGGATTCCCAGCGGACACCATGTTCGGCGGTCAAACCCGCACGGCGCGTGATGAGTGTCACCTTGTCCGCGACGATGAATGCCGAATAAAAACCGACGCCGAACTGGCCGATTAAATGCGCATCCTTGGCTTGGTCACCGGTTAACGAACTGAAGAATTCGCGAGTACCCGACTTGGCAATGGTACCGATATGGTCGATTACCTCCTGCCGGGACATGCCGATACCATTATCGGCGATGGTAATTGAGCGTGCCGCTGCGTCGTAGGCAACGCGGATCTTCAGGTCCGAATCGGATTCGTACAGCGCGCCATCGGTTAACCCCTCGAAGCGTAGTTTATCGGCGGCATCCGACGCGTTGGAAATCAGTTCGCGTAAAAAAATTTCCTTGTTACTATACAAGGAATGAATCATCAGATTGAGCAACTGTTTGACTTCAGTCTGAAAACTTAGATGTTCTTTGGTAGCTGTCGCTTGCATGGTTATCTCCTAAAAAAATGCACTAAGATGATGAGGGCGCATTGGCAGTTTTCAAGCTCTCCAGCTTAAATAAACCTCAAAAAACTCACTCAAAAGACGATTTCTTCCTGTCATTTCCACCTTGATTATGGATGCACCATACAACCCGGAGTCCTAGCATGTCCATCACAAAAACTCTCATCCATTCGGTTACCCTGTGCCTGTTCTGTTGTATCTTGCCTGCTGCCGCATATGAAGGCGGCGCCCTGCCGCTGGATAAAATTAAATTACCCTCTGGATTCTCCATTCATGTGTGGGCCGAGGCCCCCAACTCACGAGGGTTGACGCTCGGAAAAAATGGGACGGTATTTGCGGGCTCGAAGGAGGAGGGCAAGGTTT
>JALYOY010000265.1 GCA_030856655.1 Pseudomonadota bacterium
CCATCACGGCACTTTGCGAGATAATACCTTTACGCCAGGATGCTTGTGATATCTCATTCTGACCTGCGCCGGCCGGGACAAACCTGAGAGCCTGGCTAATGTTGGCCAGCAGAGTCTTGCTGTCAAACGGCTTGGCGAGGTAGCCGAATACTCCTCGCTGCACAGCCGCAACCGCATCGGGAATGGTGCCATGCGCTGTCAGGATTATCACCGGCAATGTCGGTAAGGTGCGGTGGATGTGCTCGAATAACGCCATTCCGTCCATCCCGCTCATCTGCATATCGCTAATGACCAGTTGCGGGCGCGATACATCGAGATAATTAAGCGCCGCCTCTGCGCTTTGCACAGCCTCCGCTTTGTAGCCGGCAGCTGTAAGCCTGATCATGAGTAATTCACGCAGATCTGTATCGTCGTCGACGATGAGGATTTTTGGATTTGAGTCGGACATGTTTTTAGTGCTCAGAGTTCTCTGAGAATGAGATTTTTTTCCATGCTTTTAATGGCTTCAATCTGGTTCTGCAACGTCTCTACGCGTTTTTGCTCCTCTTTCAATTTCTGCGATAAATCGTCAATACCTTGGTTTAGCCGTTGTTGCTCCGCAAGTAGGGCCGCCAGCAGGTTTCTGAAACTTTGCAAGCCCGTTGTGGGCTTTGCATCGCGCGGCCATTCGTTGAGCAGGTAGAGCGCCGAGGTGAGGTCGCGAAAAGGAGTATTGGGCAGGATAAGAAGCAATACCAGTCTGGCCCGGTTTGCATCGCTTTTGTTCTGTACGAAATTCTGTTTTACCTTGTCGTACACGCGGCCAAGCTCTCCTGTCGGCTGTTTACGCAAAGCATCGTAATATTGTAGTATATCTTCCATTTGGCCGGTCACGATCAAATCCATTTGCGCGGTTACGATCGAATTGGATGGTAATGGAGCCGCAGGCGGCTGAGTTTGTGGGACGGTTGAACAGGCAGCCAGCGACATCCCGATCGCTGCGGTCAGAATCCGCAATTTCCGGCACGCGCGCCTCATGAGGATCCCTCTGGATCATGAATGGGGAGGGTAACGCGGAAATGGGCGCCGCTGCCGGCGGCGTGCTGTACAAGCTCCATGTTGCCGCCATGCGCGAGTGTGTACTCGCGCGCTATAGATAGGCCTAACCCAGTTCCCCTGACATGGCTGTCAAGTACTCGCCGCCCCTGATAAAAGGGCTCGAATACTTTTTCACGATCAACCTCGTCAATACCTGAGCCAGCATCCACGATATCGATCTGAACCGTGTCATCTAGCCTCATCGCCCCAATGCTGATGCAACCACCCGAAGGAGAAAATTTCACTGCATTTGATAACAGATTATCCACGATAATTTTTATTTTTTGTTCGTCGCAGTCAATTATCAATTCCGGACAAGATAGCTCAATTCTCAAACCCTTGCTCATGATCATCAGATTCTGATCCTGTAGCACGGCATCCAGAATTCTCGTCAGGTCCGCCTGATGTTTTACCAGCGCGGCTTTCTCGGTCTGAAGGGCGCTGTAACTTAATAAATCTTCGATGCGCCGCTGCAATTGTACGCTGTTGCTGTGAAGGATATTCGCTATACGCTGTTGCTCCGCGGTTAATTCTCCTGTGACTCCTTCCGCAAGCAAATCCGCGCCTTCACGCATTGCAGTGAGCGGCGTCTTAAGTTCATGAGAAACATGTTGCAGAAATCGGGTTTTCTGCTCTTCCAGCTTTAACAGGCGGCGACGCATCCAGTCCAGGCGTTCGCCGAGATAGATCAAATCCTGGGGACCATCCACGCGTATTGCTTTGAATAGTTCACCCTGTCCCATGTTACGGATGGCCTCATCAATCTGACGAATGGGACGCGCAATACGCACAGAAAAAATAAATGCGAGCAGAATTGCAAATGGAATCAGAGCGAGTAACTGCCACCCGACGGTCGACCGGGCATATCCCGCCATATCCTGCATTTCGCCCACCTCGCGCTCTATCAACGCATAGCCGACCGCAGAAAAGGTTCGCGCTGAGTCGCGCAATGGAATGAAGTTGCCAACCACATCGCGCAATTCTTCCGATGATTGTTCTATAGCGGAGACTTTTCGGAAAATGGAAGCCTCCAATGATAGCAGCTGCTCCAGCAATTTCTTCTGTTCGGTGTGTGAGGAAAGTTCGAAGAGGCTCGCCGCCGTGCTCTCGAATTTCTTGTGTGCCCGAAAATAATTTTCAAGTAGGGACGTATCTCCGAGAATATGCGTTTGCCGCACAGCACGCTCCATCGTGGCAATTTCATCAGTCAGGAGACGACTACCGTGTGCAATTTGCGCCGCCTGATACACCGCTCTGCGGCTTTGATCCGCTAGCCGGTCAATGGAGAAAGCGCTGTTGATAAGCGCAACGATAAGTGGCAAACCCACAAGTGCGAACCCAAGCAGAATCAATTTCAGAAAAGATTTAGGCTTGCGCCGCAACCGTGACCAAGAAACGGCGCCGGTTCCACTCTCCTGCCTTGGGGCCTCCCCGCGAGCAATCATTCTTATCCTTTGATTACAGCCATCTCGAATTAATATATGTAACAATACAAAATCAGGGGACTACGATAATCATCCATAAAATCGCCGTTATTCCTCCGTTATTCCTCCGTTATTCCGCCGTTATTCCGCCGTTATTCTGATGGCGCATGTCTTTACGTTCACAGTATTCATTCAGATTCAGAAGCCTTCAAATTGGAAATTAAATTGGCTTAACGTGCATAAGCTATTAAAGTTGATGCATAAAATATCGACTCACAGCTTAAACATTTTGTAACGCATTTTCTTGATTTCTAGTTCTTAACCTTTGCGGTGAGGAACGTCGTTCCCGACATTAGTATCGGGCTGGTGCAACATAAGGCTTACAATAATGCTTGGAAGGAAACTCACTGTTTCGACGAGAATTAACAATCACGTCGCCACCATTTTTTACACACTCCCTCATCGAATTATTCAGGCTTGCATAATGCTCGTTTGGCTCCGTAGTCTTTGAAACCGCCGGCACTTTCTCTCTGATTTTAAGACATGTGTCTGCCTCATCCGAGGCGCGAGGAATATTTTGCATGGGCGGTAGTGAGCATAATTTGCACGGGTTTCCCGGACAGAGGCATCCGGTACATTCTGCTTGCGCTACGGTGGCGAGCATCCCCAGCAGCAACGCAAGAACAAGCGGAGCAATTAGACGTAAAACAGAGATTGATGTCGTACTCATAATCACTTCCTTCTTTGTATTTCACCAGGCTCGCCGCTTCGCGGCGGATTCAACATTCATTCTATTCAGGGCAGCATAGATTTGGATACAGCGAGCAACCTTGTCATATAGTTTTCCGACTTGGGCCCATTCCCCATACGCTACAATAGCTTCATGACATTTTCCGGCGGCCTGCATAATACTGCCTCGTCACCGCGCACGACAATCGGCCTTTGAATGAGGTCGGGATTGGCCACCATAATCTTTAGCAATTCCTCATCCGATAGCTGCTGCTCAGCAAGTTTAAGACTGCGCGCCATTGGTTCATCGCTACGCAGTACATCGCGTACCGGCAAACCGAGCTTTTCGATCAGCTCGCGTAACTGCGCGACGGTCAAGGGCATTTCGTAATAATCGATAGCATCGAACTCTTGCCCGCTATCGTTGAGAAGGGCTAGCGTGGCCCTGCATTTGCTGCATGTTGGTTTTTGATAAACAATAATTCTATTACTCATGGGCTTTTCTCCTAGTCAATTTCGGGCCTTGGCCGGCCAATGCACATTGAACGGATTGCTTTTCCTTAACTTCAATTATTCTCGGTTTTCATCCCTTATGTTCACTCCTTAATAGTCGAGTTTTTTTCAAGTACATGGCGCGTCATGCTGAGAGCAAGCTCGTGCTCGCCCACAAATACCGTCCCGCCGCTCTCTTTCTGTAGCAATGCCGCCTCTTCTTCGGTATGCGTACGCACAATAATTTGGATCGGTGGATTAAGCATGCGTGCGGTTTCTATCATCCGGCGAGCGCGTATCGAGTCTGGAACCGCAATAACAAGCATGGTGGCCCGTGCAACATGCGCCTGTATCAGTACAGCCGGTTCGGCGGCGTCGCCCGCGACAGCATGGATTCCGCGCTTGCGCAGCCCCTCGACGACTTCGCGATTTTGTTCCGCCACAACCAGCGCCAGCCCCTGTTGTGTGAGAGCTTCACCGATATGACGACCGACACGGCCATAGCCGACAAGCACTACATGGCTCGTGACATAGCTTGATGCAACCGTCATCGGGAGTTCCGCCAGAGGGTCGTCAGTGCGCTCGAGGATGCGGGCGAGCTTGGAGCGGGAGCGTATCCAGGCTTGCACTGGTTCGATCACCTGAAACACCAGAGGATTGAGCGTAATCGATATGAAAGCTCCCGCCAGAATAAGACTTTGGGCTTCAACCGGCAGAAGCCCAAGGGAAACGCCGAGCGCGGCAAGAATAAACGAGAACTCCCCAATTTGCGCGAGGCTGGCAGACACGGTGAGTGCCGTATTAAGAGGATAGCGGAAGGCAAGTACCAGAAGAAATGCAGCCAGCGATTTACCCACGATAATAATTGCTATGGTGGAAAGGACGCGTAACGGCTGTTCTATCAAAACGTGCGGATCAAACAGCATCCCCACCGATACGAAGAACAAAACCGAAAAAGCGTCTCTGAGCGGAAGAGATTCTTGCGCGGCGCGATGGCTCAAATCGGACTCCCTCATAACCATCCCGGCAAAAAAAGCGCCGAGAGCGAAGGAGACGCCAAAAAGCATTGCTGAGCCGTAGGCGATACCTATCGCAACTGCGATCACGCTCAAAATAAAGAGTTCGTTCGAGTTAGTGCTGGCAACATGCCAAAGCAGCCAGGGGAAAACGCGTTTTCCGACAATAAGCATCAGTGCAATGAAGAACGAAACTTTGCCAAAGGTGAGCAGGAGGGTAACTAGCAAATCTGAATTGGATGCTCCCTCCACGGCGCTGACATCGCCGCCAAGCCATCCCGAGAGCGGAGGCAGCAGAACAAGAATCAGAACCATCGCAAGATCTTCGACCACGAGCCAGCCTACCGCAATTGAGCCATTAACTGACTTGAGTACGCCGCGCTGCTCCAGCGCTCGCAGAAGCACGACTGTACTCGCTGTGGAAAGCGCCACACCAAACACAATGCTCGCACCCAGGCTCCAACCCCAGGCAACAGCAACTGTGGCGCCAAGAGCCGTCGCCACTGCAATCTGCACGATCGCGCCGGGCAAGGCGATTCGCCGGACAGCTAACAGATCGTTCAGTGAGAAGTGTAACCCGACTCCGAACATCAGCAGTATGACGCCGATTTCCGCCAGTTGACTCGACAGCTCCATGTCGGCCACGAAGCCCGGCGTATTGGCACCTAGTATGACACCTGCAACCAGATAGCCAACCAGTACCGGCAACTTCAGCCGATTGGCGATCAGTCCCATAAGCAGGGCAAGACCGAAACTGACGGCAATGGTAGTAATTAGGGTGACACTGTGGGGCATGTGATTTACCGCTTAGACAGCATTTAGGATGGTTAACCAATGCACGCTGGCGGGTTTATCGTGGATGCGCACTGCAGCGCTGAGATCCATGATTGACATGAGAACGCATTTCAGGTTTGGCGCCCGTCAGTATGAAAATGGCATTTCCAATGGAAATCGTTAATAATCGCCTTAATTCCATACGATGTAAATATTCTTTCGGATATTCAGACTCCGCGTCGGTAAGCGCGCAAGCGCCAGCCGAGCAGGCCCAAGCCGGCAAGCATCAGAGCCCAGCTTTCAGCCTCTGGCACAGGAGAAACCTGCCATCCAATGTCTTTCATCGCGGCATAATCAAGTTCCGTAAAATGCTTACGCTGGCCGGGACCGATATTAGGATCCATTGCAGCTTCCTGTCCGAGATAGCTGAGTCCGCTCCCCCAGTGACCGTCTTTGGTGAGTGATGGGTTGGAGCCAAACAGGACGTTAACGGTAGGACCGGTAAATAAGCCACCCGAGCTCAGATTTTTAAAAGAATCGGCGCTACCAAAACCAAGCACATGAGCAAGTTCATGCACAGCTACCGAATAAAAATCGAACCCCGAAAAAAATTCATCTGTACTGGTATCCGAATCAAAATACCACTTGGAGGAGGCGCTATTGAAGGAGAGCACCCCGCCCCAGCGGCCAAAATCGGTTTCTATCGGAAGAAGGGCTCCAGGCTGGCCCCTGCTCAAGGCATTGTCAAGGAAGTCCGCAGTTCCAGCGCTGGAAAATCCGCCCGGCCCACCTGTTGCCAGCGTACCACCCATATTACGAGACCCGACAAACACCACGATCTGATCAACCGCAACGTTGTAATCAGAAATAACGATTTTATTACCGTTATCCGGCCGAAAGAAACTCGCATCAAATTTATTCGATCCCGATGAAGTAATTGCGGTCAAGTTGTCCTGAAAGCGCGCCTCAAATACAGAGGCGGCAGCCTCCAACAAATTCTGACGTGAACTATTTGCACCTGTGAAAAAACTTGAACTATCGTAGCGATAGTCAAAGTGGATATCGATATTGGCAAATGCGGCTTGGCTGACGGCAAGCAACGGGGCGAGCAACGCACCCCCAAAAGCGGAGTATGTGAATTTCATTTTCCTGCTCCTTTTTCCTCGCTCGTGATAAGTCGAGTTATATTGATGGGCATGCTTTAATGCGGATGATCTAGCGCCAGTAACGGGTCGACATATTTCAGACCAAATTCCTGTGCGACGGCAGGATAAGTCACCGACCCGCGATGCGTGTTGAGGCCATATTGTAACGCCAGATTTTCTTGTACGGCCTTCAATCCTCCGCTCGCCAAAATCAGCGTGTAAAAAGCGGTTTGAGCGTTAAGTGCAAAGGTGCTGGTGCGCGGTACAGCGCTAGGCATATTGGCGACACAATAATGCACTACGCCGTCGAGTTCATAGGTCGGATTAGTATGAGTGGTAGGGCGGGTTGTTTCAACGCATCCTCCTTGGTCGACCGCCACATCAACGATTACAGAACCTTTCCGCATATTTGGCAACATGCCTGAGGTAATCAACCAGGGCGCCCGCCCACCAGGAATCAAAACGGCGCCGATGACCAGATCAGCATTGTAGACCACCTCTTCGATGTTATATTCATCACTGAAACGCGTCTGTAATTGTCCACGGTAAATGTCATCAAGGTATTTCAAACGGTCATGATTAACGTCCAGCACGGTAACCTGCGCGCCGCATCCCACAGCCATACGGGCGGCATTGGTGCCCACAATTCCGCCGCCCAGGATTGCCACGTTTGCTGAGGCGACGCCTGGAACACCGCCCATTAATACGCCACGGCCACCGTGCGTCTTTTGGAGATAAGTCGCACCGACCTGAGTAGCCATACGTCCTGCCACCTCGCTCATGGGAGTTAACAGGGGTAGGTTGCCGCCTTCGGTTTGGACCGTTTCGTAGGCTATGGAAGTGACACCACTCTGCAATAGTGCGCTGGTGAGAGGTTTATCCGAGGCAAGATGAAGATAAGTAAAAAGAATCATCTCCTGGCGCAGGTAACAAAATTCGGTCGTGGTCGGCTCTTTGACTTTGACCACCATTTGCGCAGCCCACGCATCTTCAGCGTATGGCACAATCATGGCTCCGGCTGATCGATATTCCGCGTTCGAAAGAAAGCTGCCTTCCCCCGCCCCGCTCTGTATGAGTACCTGATGCCCATGCCGTGTCAAGGTTCTGACTGTACTGGGCGTCATTCCAACTCGATTTTCGTGATCCTTGATTTCTTTGGGCAGTCCGATCAGCATATTTTCTTCCTGACTATGGACAAGTAGGATCCTTTCTTGCGCAAAGATGATTCCTTATGAATGGCTTGTCCTTTTCCATCATTTAGCCGTCGAGTATAACAACCCGATGGCAAAATCGCTGAAAAATAAGTAGCCTGCCTGAGTGTTCCGTGCTCGTCATGAGGGTATCGGGCCATTCGAATCGAGCAGTTGCTGCGTAACTGCTGAAGCACCAACTCTCATGTATCGATCCGGTCGTCGATCCGCCGGTCGAGAGCTGCCTGGTAATCGAACGTAAACGTCGAATGCCTTTCCCCGGAGCACGATAACGGAACGGAAGCGCCGCGTAGCCAATCCCGGCGCACTCTGCAGCGATGCTTCCAGTTGCTCGAACCGCGCCGCCCGCAACGAAGGTCGTCCTCGAAAAACGAAGTCCGAGCAACAACATGTGCGCCCTATTTGATGCGGCGGCCAGTTCTTTAGCGCGACATCGAGCGCACGAGTTTACGGTTTCCATCAGGATTGGGTCTCTTCAAAGACGATTCGACCCTAAGAAGCCTATGTGTAGACTGGATAATTCAGACTGGAGAATGCTCGATACGCTTACGCTAACCTAACCTAACGTGTGGTGATTATTGGCGTTCGTGCTAGCGGGGTTGAATAGTAAAAATATGCATACGCCTAATATATCTCAGCGGCTAAAGATTTCTCCGCAACCCTTCAATTTTGCTCAAGCCATGGCTACACATGGAATCATCATAGCGCCTTGACCATCTCTTCGACAACCTTCTTGGCATCGCCAAACACCATCATGGTCTTGTCCATATAGAACAGATCATTATCAAGCCCGGCGTAACCTGCGGCCATGCTACGCTTGACCACCATTACGGTACGCGCCTTGTGGGCGTCCAGGATTGGCATGCCGTAAATCGGACTGCCGGGAACATTCGCCGCGGGATTTACCACGTCGTTCGCACCCAGCACCAGCACCACGTCGGTATTGGAAAAATCGCTATTGATCTCATCCATTTCAAGCACCTGTTCGTAAGGTATCTCCGCTTCCGCCAGCAATACATTCATGTGCCCCGGCATGCGTCCCGCCACTGGATGGATGGCAAAGCGTACATTGACACCTTTCTCGTGCAGCTTTTCAGCCAGTTCCTTAACAGAATGTTGCGCCCGCGCCACCGCCAGTCCGTAACCGGGCACGATAATAACGCTGTCGGCGTTACCCATTAAAAATGACGCATCGTCGGCACTGCCGCTGCGATACGTTTTCTGCGTTCCATCGCTGACCGCTGCGGTGCCCCCCTCGCTGCCGAAGCCGCCGAGTATGACTGAGAGAAATGGCCGGTTCATGGCCTTGCACATGATATAGGACAGGATGGCACCGGAACTGCCCACCAGCGAACCGGCGATAATTAGCATGGGGTTGCCGAGGGAGAAGCCTATTCCCGCCGCCGCCCAGCCAGAATACGAGTTGAGCATGGAAATCACCACCGGCATATCCGCGCCACCGATGGGAATGATAATGAGAAAGCCGAGTACGAAGGCGATTGCAGTCATCGCGGCGAAAGCTGGCCAATTGGTGGTCTCGCTAAAGAAGAACCACAGACCAAAAGCGACCATCATGACCGCGAGAAGCAGATTGACCATATGCTGCCCACCGAAGGTGATGGGCGCACCGCTCATGCGGCCTGATAGCTTCAAGAATGCGATCACTGAACCGGACCAAGTCATGGCGCCGATAAACGTGCCGAGAAACAGCTCCAGTTTGCTGCCCATCGGTAATGTTGCAGGCAGACCGAACGAGACCGGATTATTGACAGCGGCAATAGCGATAAAC
>JALYOY010000266.1 GCA_030856655.1 Pseudomonadota bacterium
GGTTCTGACCGTAAGCGTTGATTTTTACTGACCTGCTACCCGGCATTCACCTGCATCCGGGCTGCGGTATCGACACACGCAGGCAATTGAATGAGGATTTGACGATGAGCAATCGAAATTCAAACGACACGCCGGATGAAGACTCCCCATCGCAGGCGGGACGCAAGCCCGACCAGATTGCCTATACGGTGCGGGGCACTCCGGACGGAAAGGAATACTGGAACCGGGTGGGCGCAATGTGGAAACACAAGGACGGACGCGGCGCTGAACTTATTCTCGATAGTGTGCCGATTGACGGGCGTATTACCTTGCGCGAACAACGCGATCAAAGGATGCAGGATTATGACGATGAGCGGGCTGCGCAGCAGCCGGTAAATAAAGGCCGAGCGCCAGATCATGGCCGGGAACGGTAACAGACCGGCGGCACCGCCAACGACGAGCTTTGCCAGGAAACACCCGGAACTGGCAGGCGATAGCCCCGCGATCCGTATATCGGCAAGCAGATCAGGGCGATGGAACAGACCGAAGCGCAGCGGCGCGGCGATACTGAGCGCACCGGGGGCGGCTCACAGATGGTAAAGCGGGATAAGCCGTTTCCCGAACTGCGGCCTGACTTCGAGCAGGCTCCCATCCGCGAGACATTCAACCGTGCATGGCTGCGCGAACAACGGGCCGCCCGGCTGGCCGATCTCAACCGGCAGCGCGAGCAGCATACGATTGAGCAGGCCGATTACGCCATGCAAAGGAATGGTGAGGCGAAGGTACAAAAACAGCGGGGGCCGCAGCGCTAGGAGAGGAAGCTTTGAGGAATGATTTCATACGTAAAACTGTTACGGAAAAAAATACGAGTTTCAATCGAAATCTCGACGGTAAGATTAGGATTTTATTGATAATTCTGGAAAACTATGTTCTCTATCTGTTCATGTTTAGTTGTTTAATTTTTTTTAAACAATGAAAAGGGAATGGTAGAGGAACCGATAGCCTGCAAGGCAGGGCTTTGATAACGTGGAGGACGCAAATATGAACGACGAAACGATAACACAGCGTAAAAATGAACAGGAAGTCATCTCTACCCCTACGCTCGATCATGACGCCTACCGTGCGGACTTGGCCGATTTCGAGCTGACCTCCGAGCAGGAAAACGAATTGCTGTCGATCCTGTGGGATATCATGCGTACCATGTGCGATCTCAATCTGGACATGGATGCGGTGCAGATGATCATGCCGACGTTTTTGTACGCTGCGTTGAATGACGAAAAGGATGAAACCGAAAAGGCAGCGCAGCCATTCAACCGAAGCGCTGACGCAGGAAGGCAAGAGGAGCAAGCAAAATGAATAAAGCCGTGATTTATTGCCGGGTGTCAACAAAACGGCAGACGAAAGAAGGAGACGGATTGGCTTCGCAAGCCACCCGTTGCCGTGAACTCGCACGCTACCGTAACCTTGAAGTACTCGAAGTGTTTGAAGATTCCCAATCCGGCTCCTTAATCGAGCGGCCCGGCATGCAAGCGATGCTCAAATTTCTGCGGGCGCACCGTAAGGACAATCTGACGGTAATTTTAGACGATTTGAGCAGGCTGGCCCGGGGGATGCAAGCGCACATCCACTTGCGTACTGCTATCGCCGATGCTGGAGCAACTTTGATTTCGTCAAACCTAGAGCTCTCAGACGATTCGGATTCAGTATTGGTCGAGTACTTGCTTACCAGCGTATCGCAGCATCACCGGCTGAAGAATGCCGAACAAACACGCAACCGCCGCCGGGCGCGTATGATGAATGGGTATTGGGTCCATTTCGCCCCCATTGGGTATAAATATTTCGCGAAACCCGGCCATGGGAAGGTGCTGGTACGCAACGAGCCGTTGGCCAGTATTGTTGCCGAGGGGCTGGAAGGTTATGCCAGCGGGCGCTTTCAGATCAGGGTGGAGGTGAAACGCTTCTTTGAACAGTTTCCGGAGTTTCCCAAAAACGCCAAGGGCGAAGTCAGCAACGAACACGTCAACCGCATTCTCAGCCGCGTGATTTATGCCGGTCATATCCAATCGGACATTATGGATGTGTCTTTGCGTCCGGCACAGAATGACGCTCTGATTTCTCTGGAGACGTATCAGAAAATCCAGGTACGCATGCAGGAAAAAGCCAAGATACCGGCACGTAAGGATTTAAACGAAGATTTTCCGCTGAGGGGTGCAGTACGGTGTTCTTGCGACAATCCCCTGACTGCATGCTGGACCAAGGGGCGCAGTAAACACTATCCGTATTACTATTGCTTTACCAAAGGCTGTGAGAGCTACGGCAAAGCCATCCGGCGCGAGAAGATCGAAGGGGAGTTTGAGAGCCTGCTGCACCAACTCGAACCTGCTGCACCTTTATTCAAAACCGCGACCAAGATGTTCGAGACATGGTGGCGTTACCGGCAGGCGCAGATTGCGCAGCGCGGACAAGCGCTTGAGGATGAAATACGCAAGCTGGACGGTAAAATCGAACAATTGATGGACAGATTGGTTGAAACGGATAGCGATTCGATGATCAAGGCTTATGAAACCCGGATCAAGAAAGTCGAAACCGACAGGGCCGTTCTGGTCGAGAAATCAGGCCAACTCTTGCGCCCGATGCGCTCATTCGATGCGGCACTTAGAACCGCACTGGATTTTATCTCGAACCCGCATAAACTCTGGAGTTCCGGGCGATTGTGCGACCGCCGCGCCGTGCTTAAACTCGCTTTTCCGGGGGGATTTCAATATCATCGGAATACAGGACTTAGAACCACCGAAACGCCATTGCCTTTCGAGGTGTTAGGTGCGCTTGCACGCAAGCGGATTCAAGTGGCGGAGAGAGAGACCGCCTTACTTACGTTCCATTGTATCCCAGTTCATACCAATAACCCGCACCATTACTAGCTTTCAGAGTATTTCATGTGTTGACACGTCTCAGGAGATACCATAATATCCTGGTCTAAAATGTATGTAGGGATGTAGGTAGAAATGAGACGCAGAATGCTCAGGTTGACAGCAAGAGAGGTCGTTAACAAGAAGAAACAAGGCAACTACTGCGACGGTGGAGGATTGTATCTCCAGATAAGCGAATCGGGCAGCAAGTCATGGATCTTTCGCTTTGCTTTAAATGGCAAGGATCGGCACATGGGTCTGGGCCCATGCCATACCGTTTCGTTGGCTGAAGCGCGTGCCGCAGCCGTCGAATGCCGCAAGCTGGTTCTCCGCAAAATTGACCCCATCGCAGCACGGGATGCCGATCATGCTAAACAAGGACTTGAAGCTGCTAGGTCGATGTCCTTTTCCGAATGCGCCAGCGCTTATATTAAAATACATCGATCAAGCTGGAAGAATGCAAAGCATGCTGACCAGTGGACTAACACGATCAGGACCTATTGCGGACCTGTCATGGGTGGCTTATCCGTACAGGCCGTAGATACGGGGCTGATAATGAAAGTCCTCGAACCGATCTGGACGCAAAAGCCTGAAA
>JALYOY010000273.1 GCA_030856655.1 Pseudomonadota bacterium
ACCCACGCTCTTGCCGTCCTCAATCAACCGCAAGATATCCGCAAGCAATCCCGAATTCAAAACACTGTCGGCATCCACAAACAGCAACCAGTCGCCGGTCGCTTCAGCGGCGCCGGCATTGCGTGCCCGGCCAATCTGATTGACCGGCTCAAAAACAACCCGGGCGCCTGCCTGCCTTGCCAGACTGGCCGTGTTGTCGGTGGAATTGTTGTCAACCACAATGATTTCGAATGTGAAATCGGGCTTGTAATTTGTAGCGAGTGATGCGGAAACGGATTGCAGGCAGTGTTCGATCAGGCGCTCTTCATTAAAAGCAGGAATGATAATCGAGAGATGCATGGAAAAATGGATTATGGCTGGTAGGGTTGAAACCTCCATTATCCTGAAAAATATGACTCTGTGCGAAAAGCCATGCAAAGTAGCTGGCGCGATTTTCGATGAGCACCGTATTCATGTTTGCCCTAATGGCCTATTTAACCTATATATTTTAACAGCGTTAATAATTTAGAGTGGCTGGCAGAATAATTTAGGGCGGGCGGGTTTCAAGCCCTCATTTTCATTACTCGCACTAATCCCTGGAGGTGTTTTGATACTTCTGTGGGTTATTGCGTTTGCGAAATGGCCGACATTTAGGGAGGAGAAGAATGAATATGTGCAAAAAGAGGAATGACAAAGGCTCCCGTCGTTTTTCAAACAGTCTACCTAATTCTTATTCAAGTACCTTTGCGATCATACTGCGTTTTTAGGCACCAATCGTTTCCTATCGTTGGCATCACCTGCACGAAGAAGCGTTTATCGCAAATACTCATAATTTAACATAATATACATTATGAGCAAATTAAGGATCGCTTCTCGGACGGCATTTCCGGTTCCATCTAATTGTATGTGCGGCTTCGAACGGAAGCTTGAAGTTTTTTCGGAGATAATCTAATTTGGCGTCTACCTTTTCTCCCTCTTGTAGTAGATGCCACTGGCCCGGCACAGGCCAACTACTCCTTGCCGGGCCTTTTTACGCCCTGCGCCGGCAAGCTTTCCAGGAACATTTTTAATGCTCAGGGCCTCAAACAGCCGGTAGCGGTGAAGACGCGAAACTATTGCAAATAGGTTCGGTTGGACATTAATGAAATTTGTTAATGCAATAATAACGGGACCTTAAGGTAAGGGGCGATAATGCTTACGCTTTTTATTTCTGAAAAACCGAGTCAGAACGGTAAGCGCCAAGCCATTTTCTTTCTAAACTGATTGAATAAAAGGGGGAAGACGTGAAATCTATCATTGCGGCTATCTTCGTGGCGCTGTTCGCAACCCCTGCGCAGGCCGAAGAAACCAATCCGATTTATCGAACGCCAGATGCTCAAAGCAAGTTCCGGGATGCCCAACTGCGCGTGAAGGAATTGATGGAAGCGGGTCGGTACGAGGAAGCGGGGAAATTCATGCCTGTCTATCAAACACTCGCCTGTGAAGCCGCGCAGCAAAAAGCAGGGATAAGCGCAGATCAAGGAGCCGCTGTCTGTGCGGATAAAAATAATCAGGCGGGTATCAGTACCGGGCTACCCCGTCAGCAACCTGCACAGCCGGCGGCGGAGGCGCCGCTGGTCCCAGGCATTACCATACTGCAACCTAAGATGCCGGGCTCGTCGACGTTGCTCGATGGCTCGACGCCGTCTATTTTCTTCTTTGATCCTCGGACCGCTCCTCAAACTGATTCTCGAAGGGATCCTTGGACTGGAAACCCTTAATTGCTTCTTCCATTAAGCCGTTAACCGCCAAGGCCGGTTTTATTCCCCGCCTTGGCGAAGCGTGCCCTCTACGACCTTTTTTGCTTCTTCGATGCTCTTCACGTGGGAAAGGTCCACCGCCGGGTTGGGGTAGCTATGCCAAAACGAGAAACCGGCTGCCGTAATCCAGAGCAGACCCCTGACGTGCTTGTCTATAAAAATCTCCTGATGATGCTCATCAACTATTTTCCATTCAAAATCCATAGCTTGCCTCCGTGAACTATTACATTAATTTATAAAAATGTCGAACGCTAGCGGCTCGTCGGATCTAAAGAATTTGCTGCCAAAGCATCTCTCCGGAACCGTATTCCCAATTGGAACTCCAAGAATTGAGGTGTATCATGCCGTTTTCCAAATATACCCAATATCGGAGGCAGTTTTGAAAATATCTTATTTAACGGCAGTTTTCTCAATCGGACTGGTGCTACTAAGCTTGCCCCATGCGGTTGCCGTGGAAAAGACAGCCGCCAATACCCCGAGGACCGCGAACGCGACAACGGGTGTGCCAGCCAATGAAGGCAAGGTCCTCTCCACCCTGGACGCACCGGGCTACACCTACATGGAATTGGCGAATACTGAAAAACGTTTCTGGATTGCGGCCCCCACTACCCGGGTAAAGGTGGGTGATCGCGTCCGTTTTGAGCAAAGTATGGTCATGAAAAATTTTAATAGCAAAACGCTAAATCGTACTTTCGATCAGATCATTTTTGTCAACTCTGCGATGGTTTTAAACTAAATTCTAAATAACTTTAACATTCTTCAGGAAGCTTATGATTATAATATATTCTATCTTACCGGCGAGTTGTCACGGTTGAGCGGAATTTCTCTATTTATATCAGATCCGGTTCAACAAACCCCACGAATAACTTGTTTTTTAACTTTTTCAACTCATCCCGATATTGTGCCGCCTGTTCGAATTCCAGGTTTTTCGCGGCATCCAACATCTGCTTTTCCGTCGCCTTGATTTCTTTTGTCAATTGCATTTCGCTCATGGAATCATAACGTGCCTGCACTTGTGCAGCCTTCAAGTGCTGCTGCGCGGTTTCGATGTTGTAAACCCCATCGATCAAGTCCTTAACCCGTTTGTGCACGCTTCGCGGTGTAATGCCGTGCTCCTGATTAAAAAGAATTTGCTTATCGCGGCGACGCTCGGTTTCCTCCATTGCGCGCCGCATGGAATCCGTAATTCTGTCGGCGTAAAGAATCGCGGTGCCGTTAATATGGCGTGCTGCACGGCCTATTGTCTGTATCAGCGAGCGCTCCGAGCGTAGAAAGCCTTCCTTGTCCGCGTCCAGTATTGCCACCAGTGAGACCTCTGGAATATCGAGGCCTTCCCGCAGGAGGTTGATACCGACCAGCACATCAAATTTGCCCAGCCTCAGGTCACGAATAATTTCCACCCGTTCCACCGTCTCGATGTCGGAATGGAGGTAACGCACTTTGATGCCATGATCGGAAAAATACTCGGTCAAATCCTCGGCCATGCGCTTGGTTAACGTAGTAACAAGCACGCGCTCGCCTTTGGCAGTGCGCAGGCTGACCTCCGACATCAGGTTGTCGACCTGTGTCGTTGCGGGACGAACCTCGATCTGCGGGTCAACCAGGCCCGTGGGACGTACAACCTGCTCCACCACCTGCCCGCTATGAACACGTTCAAACTCCGCAGGGGTTGCGGAAACAAATACCGTCTGCGGCATCATGGCTCTGAATTCATCGAACCTTAAGGGGCGATTATCCAGTGCGGAAGGTAGACGGAAGCCGAAATCCACCAGGTTTTCCTTGCGGGAACGGTCCCCCTTGTACATTCCACCTGCCTGCGGGACGGTGACATGGCTTTCATCGATCACCATCAGCGAATTGGGGCGAAGATAATCAATTAAGGTGGGGGGTGGCTGCCCCGGCTTCTTCCCGGACAAGTGCCGCGAATAATTTTCGATGCCCTTGCAGAAACCCAGTTCATTGAGCATTTCCAGATCGAAACGGGTGCGTTGTTCAATGCGCTGCAACTCCACCAGCTTGTGATTTTGCTGAAAGAAATTGATGCGCTCGCCCAGCTCGACCTTGATGGTATCGATCGCGCGTAATGTTGTACTCCTGGGTGTTACGTAATGGCTGGAGGGATAAACGGTATAACGCGACACTTTTTTCAATGTGCGTCCGGTGAGGGGATCAAACAACGTCATGCTTTCCACTTCATCGTCAAACAGCGATACGCGTACCGCTGTTTCCGAGCTTTCGGCCGGAAATATGTCAAGTACGTCTCCCCTTACCCTGAAAGTCCCGCGGCTGAATTCAATCTCATTGCGCTCATACTGCATTTCGATCAGCCGCTGTATGGCCTCGCGCTGCGTGATTTTTTCGTTTTCGCGCAAATGCAGAATCATGCCGTGATAATCCACCGGATCGCCGATACCGTATATGCACGATACGCTGGCAACGATGATGGCATCGTCCCGCTCCAGCAGTGCCTTGGTAGCCGACAGGCGCATTTGCTCGATGTGCTCGTTAATGCTCGAATCCTTTTCTATGAATAAGTCGCGCGAAGGGACATAGGCTTCCGGCTGATAATAGTCGTAATAGGAAACAAAGTACTCGATGGCATTTTCCGGGAAAAATTCCCGCATTTCGGCATAGAGCTGGGCAGCCAGCGTTTTGTTCGGCGCCATGATAATCGCCGGACGGCCAAGTCGCGCGATGACATGGGCCATGGTGAAGGTCTTGCCGGAACCCGTCACACCCAGCAGCGTCTGGAATGCAAGGCCGTCCTCTATCCCTTCCACTAACTTGTCGATCGCTTCAGGCTGATCGCCAGCAGGCGTAAACGATTGATGCAGCTTGTAAGGGCTATTGGGGAAGGTAGCGATCACAGGTATAATTCCCGGCTCATTATTTCTTGATTTAAGTTAACTAATTTTACCATGCGGCACAGGCCCGCATCAGCGTAAGGACACTATTGTGGAACTCTCGAAGCGCGTTCAGGCGATCAAACCCTCCCCTACCCTTGCCGTTACCGCCCGGGCAGCTCAGCTCAAGGCGGAAGGGAAGGACATTATTGGGCTTGGCGCTGGTGAGCCAGATTTTGACACTCCGCAGCATATCAAGGATGCCGCTATTATCGCCATCAATAAGGGTTTCACCAAATACACGGCGGTAGGCGGTACCCCCGGTCTGAAAAATGCGATCATCGCCAAGTTCAAACGCGACAACGGTTTTGACTATACCGCGAGGCAAATTCTCGTGTCATGCGGTGGCAAGCAAAGCTTTTTTAATCTGACCCTCTCCTTTATCAACCCCGGCGACGAGGTCATTATTCCCGCCCCGTACTGGGTTTCTTATCCCGATATCGTCCTGATCGCGGAAGGCAGGCCAGTAATCGTTGAAGCCGGCATCGAACAGGGTTTCAAAATAACGGCGGCGCAACTGGAACAAGCGATAACGTCCAGAACTCGAATGTTTGTCATTAACAGCCCCAGCAATCCTTCCGGTGGGGTTTACACATTCGAAGAACTCAAGGCTCTGGGCGAAGTGCTGCTCAAGCATCCGAATATCCTGATCGCCACTGATGACATGTACGAGCATATCCTCCTTTCCGACGGCAAGTTCGTGAATATCCTCAATGCCTGTCCTGAACTGTATGCGCGCACCATGGTGCTTAATGGGGTGTCGAAAGCCTATGCCATGACCGGCTGGCGCATTGGTTATTGCGGCGGTCCGGCACATATCATTACCGCTATGGAAAACATCCAGTCTCAGAGTACCTCCAATCCCACTTCCATTTCACAAGTCGCCGCGGAAACAGCGCTGAATGGCGATCAATCGTGTATTGTGCCTATGGTGACGGCGTTCAAGGAACGTAACCGGTTTGTTACCGATGCGCTCAACGCCATGCCCGGCGTCAGGTGCTTGTTGTCAGGCGGTGCATTCTATGCCTTCGCCGACACCCGCGAGGCAATCGGCCAATTGCATGCCAAAGGGGTGCTGACGGACGGTAGCGATATCGCCTTTAGCGAATATCTGCTGGAACATGGCGGTGTCGCGGTGGTGCCAGGCTCGGCATTCGGGAGCGAAGGTTATATCCGTCTTTCCTTTGCCACCACGATGACAAATTTGGAAAATGCACTGCGGCGCATCGCGAAGGTTTTAGTTTAAGGTGATGATGCCAAGGTTAACGGTTCAATGCTGCGGCGAAGTCAAATATAGCAACAGGAAACCTCTTAAAACATTGTAGAACAGCACGCTCCAAGCTTCGCATGTCCGCATTAGGAAAAAACGCTTGAGGCGGGGGAAATGCCAGCGGCACAGAGATTTTTTACCAGTACCCCGGCGGGACCATATATAGCCCCGTGTCCCACTTCCATTCACGAATGGGATTTTCAGTCATAGCATTCTTATCGTCAGGCTGTGCGGTCCAATGAAAATCGCAGACACTTCCGTTGTGTCCCACGAAGGTATGAATACCGCCGTTGGCAACGCCGACAAAAAATGGCGCATTTTCCAGCTTCTCCAACATCGCCTCGGTGTTGCTGTCCGGAGTGACGCCGCGGTAGCCGCTGACGAGTGCGTCGCAACGCACGCCGTTCGATTCAGGAATTGGTGACTTCCACACACGTGAGCCAGCCTTTGCCATGTTAAGCGCACCCAGCTTCTCGCGCTCACCCGAATCAGCGAGGTCCTCCGCGGTTCGGGGCGAGTAGAACACAGCAGTCCATCCGTCCTTTTGCAGTTCTTCACAGAGAACAGTGCCGCGCAGGTCGGCATCTTTCACCTTACGGTTGATCTCGGCAAAACGCTCGCCGTTGCCTGCGCCTTCATAGGCCACCTTAACATTCTCCATTACCCATCCGATGCACGAGCTCTCCCGAAGGCGGGCAGCCTGACCCGACCTGCTTTTGATGGCGACGGATCCGGGCTCAAGCGCCTCCATTCTCCAATTCCCTGCGCTCATGGCGTCCAATTGCGTTTGCAAGGCCGGTAGATTTCCCCTGAGAATATCGTCATGAAAGCGCGAGTGGTCTCCGTAGTAGAGGCCCACGCCGGTACTGTCGATAGCGGATTTATGCGCGTTACTATTATCAGTAATGCTCCTGTCACCAAATTCCGCGACTTTCCTCCAACTCACCGCCTCGCCTCCGGACGCAGGGCTTCCCGCTTTGGCGAACAGCCATTCGGCTATGGATAAGGCCGGTGGATCGGATATGGTATTGACGTTGCCATCGTGGTCATAGTTATCGATGATCTCCCACAATTTCTCCAGGTTCTGTGACGTGCCTTCGATAACGCCATGGCCAGCGATGCCCTCCACGTTCAGGTCCCGATAAGCGCTACGCAACTGGGCGACGTCAACAGGCTTTCCCTTCAAGCGGTCAATGAAAGTAGCGTGGTCGAGTATGGGCATTTACGTAACTCCTGGCGATTACGGCGAAGAAAAGGCAGATGACGGCGGACATTGTGCAGTTTAGCTTTATATCTCGTCTTAATTAAACTTACGCTAATCACTTTAGCATCAAATCAAAAAAGTTCAATGTTGATTATTCGAAGATAATCATAGCTTGTTCGGCGAAGTTGACGCGTACGAATTCACCATATAAAATCACGCCGGTGACTCGAAGTCACTCCGGAAAACTCCCCGGGTAGAATATGATGAGTCATTGACGATGCCATGAATTAGCGGGAGTTAGCATGAAAGCAGCCAATTTAAATTTTATGAAGCGCAGCGTGACCTCTGCCCTGTTGGCCACGTCGGCGATTATATTGACGACTGCCGCAACGGACGTGAGGAGCGCTCCCTTTTCAATAAGTGCGATCATACATGAGAGTGTGAGTGGTAGCCCTGGTTGCCCTTCGGGGCTTGGGGGTACCATAACCGGCACTGGAATAAGCTCCCTCTTGGGGGTGGTATCGCTTGAAGGTAATGATTGCTTTACTCTACCAAGTGCAACGCAGAATTTCTTCACCTTCTCCGACGGAAAAATGATATTAACTCTATCGGACGGAGATGAAATTTTTGCTAACTATCAAGGTTTTCTCACTCCGACAAACCAACCATCAATATTCACATTTACGGATTCCGTCTTCAAAATAACGGGAGGAACGGGAGATTTTCTCAACGCCACCGGCGCCGGAAAATTGCTAGGGGGTGAAAACATTCAGACCGGAAACGGGTTCATATACGCAACTGGCAAGATATTTGGTTTCAAAACGGATAGGGACGACGACAAGGATAAGGATCGCAAGAAGAAGGATAAGAACGACAAGGAAAAGGACGACAAGGAAAAGGATAACAATAAGGATAAGGACCGCGCGGGAGCGCAACAAGCCTCCGTTACCGTCGGCTTGGATAGCGGATTGTTTCCCAACAGCCAGAATCTCGGCCAACCCCTTGGCGACTATTTTTATCAGGATCAGAATGGGCGGTTACTTGCGATAAACGCACTGCCGGAATCCGGCTCTTTGGCCTTGCTGGGAATCGGGTTGGTCAGCTTGGGGATTCTGCGCCGCCGCAAGCTGGCAGATTCCATTCATTAAACTGTTTGTCCGGCAAGCAAACGGCACAAGGCCGGCAGGCTGCTGATTACGGCAAGGTTCCAGGTGAGTTGCCAGCCAAATTGGCAGCGGCGCGGGCCACATCCAGCATGGTCTGCAGTCCTTCCGCAACCATTTGCTCGACCACCGGAATGAAATAAGGGAGCGATAGCATCAGCGCTACCATCCCTACCATCAGCGTGATCGGGAAGCCCACTGCGAAGATATTCAGCTGAGGCGCGGCGCGGGTTAGAATACCGAGCGCCAGGTTCACGATCAGTAGCGCCGTCACTACCGGCAGGGCGAGTCCCAAGCCTGCTTCAAAAATTTTGCCGCCCCACCCGGCGAGGATCATCCAACCGCCAGCCGAGAATGGCTGTGCTGAAATGGGAAATACGTTAAAGCTTTCCGCGAGTACCGAAAGCATCAGCAGGTGACCATTTACGGAAAGGAATGCGAGCGTTGCCAGCAGGCCCAGAAACTTTCCCATAACCAGCGTACTGCCATCGCTGCGGGGGCTGAAAAAAGTGGCGAAACCCAATCCCATTTGCAGACCGGCTATTTCCCCAGCCATCTCCACCGCACTGAACACGATGCGCATCGCAAACCCCATCGCCAGCCCGATAACGATCTGCTGGCCGAGAATCAGCAATCCTTCGGGGGAGATTGGTTCGACCTTCGGCAGCGGCCCGATAGCGGGCGCGACGATCAGCGTGATGAGCACCCCCAGCCCAATCTTCACCCGCGCCGGAATAGCCGTATTTCCGAGTACCGGTGCCGCCGCAAGAAGCGCCAGGATACGCGCCAGCGGCCACAAGAAAGAAACCAGCCAAGCGTTAAGATCGGCGGAACCGAGGGTGATCATCGAAGGCGTTTTTTAAAATCCGAATCTCATCGTGGTATCGCGTTGCTTTAAGGTATCCTGCTTCTGGTGTGGGATTGCTATCCCACCATTGCCGGAATCTCCTCCAATATCTGCCGCATGTAATCCACCATTACCGAGAGCATCCAGGGGCCCGCCACCACCAAGGTCGCGAACAGGGCGACCAGTTTTGGAATAAATGATAACGTCATTTCGTTGATCTGGGTGGCGGCTTGAAAAACGCTCACCAGCAGCCCAGTCGCCAGCGCTACCAGAAGTAACGGCGCTGAAACCATCAAGGTCACTTCCATGGCCTTCTGGCCTAGAGTCATTACACTTTCAGGAGTCATCGTTTCCTCGTCGATCCATTAATAAAAAATGCCTATGACCTTTCCCGGTTTGCCACTTATGTAGAATGGGTAAAGCGTAGCGTAACTCACCAACATCACAGACCGCATATCGAACCATGACCGGATACCGGCGCGATCGCGGTTTGGCGAAGCATGGGGTACCCAGGTGATGGGTTGCGCCTCGCTCCACGCATCCTACTGGAAACCATATTCAGGCATATTAGTAAAAACTCTCGGCCAGCGAGCCAATTAGCATATGCCACCCGTCCACCAGCACGAACAGCATGATCTTGAACGGCAATGCCACAAGAGCGGGCGATACCATCATCATACCCATCGACATGAGCACCGAAGCCACAACCATGTCGATAATGAGAAAGGGAATGAACACTGCGAAGCCGATCTGAAATGCGGTTTTCAGTTCGCTGGTAGCAAAGGCCGGAACCAGTATCCGCAAGGGCACGTCTTCCGGTCCATTCAGTTGTGGACCTCCGGAAAGCTTGGCGAACAGCGCCAGGTCAGTTTCCCGGGTTTGCTTCATCATGAAGGCCTTGAGCGGTGCCGCACCTCTCTCCAGTGCCTGGGCCTGCGTTATCTTGTTATTGGTATAGTGCTCGTAGGCATCGGTATAGATTTTGTCGAACACGGGGCCCATGACGAAAAAAGTAAGAAACAGCGCAAGCCCGACGAGTACCTGGTTGGGCGGAGAAGACTGCGTGCCGAGCGCCATGCGCAGCAGGGAAAACACGATGATGATGCGGGTAAAGCCGGTCATCAGCAACAGCACCGCCGGCAGGAAGGAGAGCGCCGTCAATAGCAGCAGGGTTTGCAGACTCAGTGAATAATTCTGCCCCCCGCCAGGAGTCGGCGTGCTGGTAAATGCGGGTAGCCCGGCGGTTTGGGCCAGGGCCGGCAACGGCGTGACGAGCAATACTACTCCTAGCGCGGTCCCAAGAGCTATGGGTGTCGTCTGCAGGGCGCTGTAATTTCCCGTGCTGTTATTTTTCATTCCGCTTCTCCATTACCTGTCTGAACCAAGCAGAGAAACGTGCGTCGATGGTTCTATCGGTGGCCCCATCGGCGATAGCCTCCGCACTTTCTCCCTTGGGCATGGTGTGCAAAGCCGTCACATGGCCAGGCGCTACGCCAATTACCAACCAAGTGTCGGCAACTTCCACCAATACCACCCGCTCACGCTGGCCCACTGCCGAATCGCCGATCACTTTGATCGCGCTGGCAGTGCCTCGCGGCATACCGCCAAAACGCCTCAGTACCCACGCGGAACCGGCTATCACAGCGAGTACTAACCCCAGGCCGAGCATCACCTGGAGCATACTGCCGTCTGAAACGGGAGAAGCGCCCGCCGACGCGGCATTAGCCGGCGATGCGGAATAACCCGATAACAAGGTGGCGGAAAGATATTCAAGTATCGCAGCACGATTTTTCGAGTAGCGCGGTGCATTAGCGTGACGGAACAAACCCGCAGGGCTTGCAGCTTTGTTTAAAACGGCCGGGAATGCATGGATATTGCAGGGATTCATCTCTTTCACACCACAAATTCAACTAGCGGTTTAATTTACGAATTCGCTCGCTGGGCGTGATGATGTCGGTCAGGCGAATGCCGAATTTTTCGTTGACCACCACAACTTCGCCTTGGGCGATCAGATAACCGTTGACCAGCACGTCCATCGGTTCACCTGCCAGGCCATCCAGTTCCACCACCGAGCCTTGCGCCAACTGCAGCAGATTCCTGATGGCGATTTTGGTGCGCCCCAACTGCACGGTAAGCTGGACCGGTATGTCCATAATCATATCGATGTCATTATGGATTTCCGTCTTCGGCGTACCGGCGAATTGTTCGAAAATGTGAGCCGGCTCGGCGTCCACCTTCGTGACGGTAGCGGCCATGTTGTCTTCCTGCTCTGTTATACGGGCGGAATTGGCTTTTTTAACGGGCATGTTCGAATCCTCGGATTGGTTCTTAAAGGGTCGCTTGGACAGGTTGCGGCGTTCGGTAGGCATTATTTTTGAATCGGCTGTTGTAGCAAACTCACATAAAGATGACGATCAAGGCAGCAAAAAAAATGATAGTGGATCATTTGTCTAACATAAAAAAATGAGCGATCAGCTGTCGGATTCAAGAGTTATTCGTTACTCATGGTGCCAAGCATCTTTTCCATACGTAAAGCGTATTGACCATTGGAAATGCCGTAGCGGCATTCCATCACCGGCACGCCGTCTACGCTGGCGGTGACAAGTTCGGGGATATCCAGGGAAATTACGTCGCCCACCTGCATATTAAGTATCTGGTCGAGGGTGACCTGCGCATGTGCCAGGTCGACCAGCATCATTACCTCGGCTGCCTGAACCTGCTTCGACAGCCGGCCAACCCATCGTTTATCCACTTCCAGCGATTCGCCTTGCATGCTGCTGGAAAGTAGATCGCGGATCGGTTCGAGGATGGAGTACGGCATGCAGATGTGCATTTCCCCTACCGCGGAACCGAAGCTGACCTCGAAAGTGGTAACCACGACCACCTCATTAGGTGTTGCCACATTGGCATACTGGGTGTTTGTTTCCGCCCGCACGTATTCGAACTCGATTGGATAGACTGGTTGCCAGGACTTGCCATAGCTGTCGAACACCAGGTTAAGCAAGCGCTGGATGATACGCTGCTCGGTCTGAGTGAAGTCGCGGCCTTCCGGCTTGGATTGGCAGCGCCCGTCGCCGCCGAACAGATTGTCCACTACCAGGTACACCAGCGTCGGGTCGAATACGAACAGGGACGTACCGCGCAGTGGCTTGACGTGCACGAGGTTCAGATTGCTCGGCACCGCCAGGTTGCGCACGAATTCGCTAAATTTGATCGCCAGTACCGGTCCTACCGTAACATTTGGGCTACGGCGCATGAAATTGAACAAACCAAGGCGGAAAAGCCGCGCGAAACGTTCGTTGATGATTTCCAGCGTCGGCATGCGTCCGCGTACGATGCGTTCTTGCGTCGCCAAGTTGTAGGGGCGGAAGCCCGAGCGCGCGTTTACGTCATCGGTGGCCTCGGTTTTGCCGACAACTCCCTTGAGCAGAGCATTTACTTCTTCCTGTGAGAGAAAGTCGCTGCTCATGTACTTACTGGATCACAAATGAGGTAAAAAGTACGCTTTGAACGGCATGCTCGGGGTTGTTCTCGCTGAACGGCTGCTTTATCTCGGCAAGCAGCTCGGAAGCAAGCTTTTTCTTGCCGTCTACGGCAGCGATCTGGGAAGCTGCCTTGCTGGAAAGCAGCAGCAGAACGCGGTTCCGCACTTCCGGCATATGCAATTTAATCAAATCCGCTGCTGCGGCGTCTTCCATCTTCAAGGTCAGATTAGTCTGCAAATGCTGGTCGCCGTGTTCAGGCTTAAGGTTGACGGTGAACGTTTCCAAGCTTACAAAAACCGGCGGCTTCTGCTTTGGCTGGGTCTGTGCTTCGTCCTGACCCTGTCTCCAGTACCAGGCTGCGCCCCCGCCTCCGGCGCCAAGCAGCAGCACGGCGGAAGCGATTATCACGGCCAGCTTCCTGCCGCCGGATTTTTGTTCGGTGGTCCTTGCTGTCTTATCTATCTTATCTTCCCGGCTACCTTGCACATTTGCCTTGCTTCCATGACTTTTCTCTCTTGCGAAGTAATAATGCGAATTATCGGCTTGGTGACGAGTCCGTGATGCCATGAACAGAGGGGGAAAAAGCGCCTATCTCGGGAACTGTTCAAATCCGGTACGCCAGCCAGCTGGCAGCCTGTCGGATTTGAAGAATCGAAGCGAAAAAGTAACGCTTTCGCAGCCGATTCCTCTTTTTAGGCCCGACAGAGTGCTAGGCAAACGTATCCACCAACCTGTTTCCGCCGGGAGCGATATAACTCATGCCAATACCGGCGTTTTTGGCGTTTGACGCATCCCTCGATTCTCCATCCAGGCCTTGGGGCGTACCCGAACGATGTTGCCGCTCGAATCCTCCCTGCTGTTGCGAAGTTTCGGCGCTGACGGTCGCGCTGCCTAAATTGATTCCGCTCTCAGCCATCATTTCCTTAAGCCGTGGCAGCGCGGCTTCCAGGGTCTGCCGCACGTCGGCGTGCTGCGAAACAAACGTCGCGCTGGCCTGGTCATTGGCGATGGACAGGGTTACCTGCAAAGGGCCCAGCTCGGGTGGGTCGAGGCTTAGTTCCGCCACCTGTTGTTGATTGGAAGCCATCCACAGCATTTTTTGACCCAAAGCGTTGTCCCAGCCGGTGGTACCAATCCTCGGCTCCAGCCAGAGTGCGTTATGAATGAACGGGCCAGTAGTGCCAATAATGCCCATAGCGGCAGCCACAGCACTATATTCGGTTGCGATAACCGGCAGCGCCGTGGATGTATTGAGCAGTTCCATGATATGCATATCTTTGGGCGCTATTTCCGGCAGGAATTTTCCGGATTGCCCGATTTGTCCCGCCATGTTGGATTCCGCGAAATGCAATTCCAATTGCTGCAAAGCGGTTTGCCTGGCGCCCAATTCCAACCTGGCTCCCGCGCTATCGTTGATATCCTGGGTAATGGGGACCTGTTTTGCTCTTGCCTGCGTGGCTGCTGCGGCCGACATGCCAGCAGTTCTCGCCAGATTGCTGGCTATGGGCGTTGTAGCAGCCGTTCCAGTCATAGCCGCCATTGTCCCCATGGCTTCGCTTCCGGCTTTTCCGTAATGCACGGCAACCTGGCCGGGCTGCACGACTATGATGGAGGCATTGCAATCCACGGTTGCTGTCCATTCCTCCTGTGATGCATCTGCTTTGGCGTCAACTCCGCGGTCGTTCGGGCTATTCGTTCTATCACCAATGCGAGCCTCAGTTCGGCCTTCGGCTGGCATCCCGGCCTGGATCTCGGTTGAGACCTCAGGTGCGGCATGAAGCGAATGCCCGGCAATCGGGCCAGGCATCACGTTTGTAACGTCCTTGAGCTCAGGCGCGGCGGTAGCCATCGCGATCATGGTATCGGTCTCCATTTCCTTTTTTTCCTCCGCCTGCCTGCTATAGGTCTCCGGGTCTTCCAAATTTACCAAAACCCCCGGCTCCTTCGATTCTTTCGAATTCATCAAATCCTTCAAATCTTCGGTGGTAGCATCCATATTTTCCGGGACTTTGTCTTGCGCTGTGCTCGCTGCGCCCGTGTTTACCGATTTGCCCTCGGCCGCATCGTGTTTACCGTTCATTTGGTGCGCCAATACTCCACTGAAGGCGGTACCGGGTGGCTGTCCGTCCTCCCCCGCGTTGGCGGCGGAAACCGCGTTTTTGATTGGTAAGGAAGAAAAATTGCTTGGCGAATTTTGTAACGTGGGGATGGTTGGCATGGCGTGTTCTCAGTGCTCAGCTTAGTATCAAGTTATACTT
>JALYOY010000277.1 GCA_030856655.1 Pseudomonadota bacterium
ACCCTGCTCCAGTGCAGCCTTGAAACGGGACGCACACATCAGATTCGTGTCCACATGCACTCCGTTGGTCATCCACTGGTGGGCGATCTTGTTTATGGAGGCAAGCCGAAAAATATCCCAGAAGGAACCGGACGGCTCATCGCCGGCTTTTCAAGACAAGCACTACATGCACAAAAACTGGAATTATCTCATCCACAACATGGCAAGAGAATGATGTGGGAAGCGAGATTGCCCGAAGATATGAACAAGCTCCTACTGATGCTGCGGCAACACCGGCACCAAAATTCCTTTCCCATTAATTCACCGGAATGAACGATTGGATCGCTCCCGACTGGCCCGCACCCAGCAATGTTAAAGCCTTGTTCACCACGCGTAATGGCGGAGTAAGCAGCGGACCTTATACCAGCCTCAACCTGGGAGGTCATGTTGGTGACGATCCGTCAACCGTCATACGAAACCGCGCCCTGTTGCGGCGGATCTTGCCGAGCGAGCCGCGATGGCTGAGGCAGGTACACGGCACGGCACCAGTCCGGGTCGACGATTATGATGGAACGGCCCCATGCGATGCAGACGCCGCATTCAGCCAATGCGCCGGTAATGTGTGCGCGGTACTTGTCGCCGACTGCCTGCCGGTATTATTGTGCGATCATGCAGGCACGGTAGTCGGCGTGATTCACGCCGGTTGGCGCGGAATGGTTGAGGGAGTGATCGAACGTACGGTATCGGAGATAGGCCAAACAGGCTGTATAAAGACCCGGATCATGGCATGGCTCGGCCCGGCAATCGGGCCGCACCATTTTGAGGTAGGGGATGAGGTGCGCCAAGCCTTTGTCGAACGTGACAAAAAATCCGCTCTCGCCTTCATGCCGCACCACGCTCACAGCGGCAAATGGTTAGCCGATCTTTTTCTGCTGGCGCGGCAGCGATTGATAAAAGCCGGTGTCGCCGAAATCTACGGTGGGAACACGTGTACCTTCAGCGAGCCAGCAAGATTTTTTTCTTATCGCCGTGACGGTAATACCGGCCGGATGGCGGGATTAATCTGGCTTACTAATGGCCTGCCTGAGGGGCCTGCCTGAGATTCCGGCAAGCCGTTAGATAAGCATCAGCCGGGATTTTACAGATATCCGAAAACAGTTTTATGAACATGCGCCATCATCGTCCTATTGCTATCGCCTGGGTTTTCGCATCCTGCAAGAGCGTATAATCCCGCATTTTCCATGAATCGCCGTTAATGTCTATTCTCGCCTGGATCATTGCCACCACCTTATTTGGCGGCACATTAAGCGTACTGTTTGCCGCCGCGCTGACACTCAATACACGTGCCTCGTGGGTACAAATGCTGGTTTCATATGCCATCGGCGCGCTCCTGGGGGCCGCCTTTCTCAATGCCTTACCGGAGGCGCTCGAGCTTTCAAAAAATCCTACACAAATGACTGCCACAGTGCTGTTTGGCATCCTGTTATTCTTTATTCTGGAAAAACTGGTATTGTGGCGCCACTGCCACGTAGAGGAATGCGAGGTCCATGATCCTCTGCATGGCGCCGCCATTGTTGCGGTTGCGGCTGCGACTACAGATAATCATGATCATGGCCGCAGCGGCTTGATGATCATGCTGGGCGATACATTTCATAACTTTGTCGATGGCATACTCATTGCAGCAGCATTCATGGCGGATGTACAACTGGGCATTGTCACTTCTATCGCCATAATCGCCCATGAAATTCCACAGGAAGCCGGTGATTTTTTGATTCTGCTCAATTCCGGCTATAGTCGCCGGCAGGCGCTGCTTTTTAATCTTTTGTCCAGCATTGCCACGCTGATCGGCGGCCTGCTAACCTACTTCATGCTGCAAGACATGAACCATCTCATCCCGTCACTGCTGGGACTGGCTGCGGCCAGCATGATCTATGTTGCAATGTCCGATTTGATCCCTGGCCTGCACAAACGCCCTGAAATCGGCGCGACCATTCAGCAAGTGGCGCTAATCACGCTGGGCATCAGCTCCATCTGGCTGGCTGGCAGCCTGTTTGCTCACCCCGCATGAGCTTCTCAAAATCGCACAAAATTGTTAAACCTAAATCCGGTTTTCATACGCGGAAAGCACATCCCTTCCGATTTTTTATTTCATCCCTAATCTATATTTTAATATCCCATGCCCGCTCTCAAACACGTATCGTCCAAGGTCGGTTTTGTCTCGCTCGGTTGCCCCAAGGCACTGGTGGATTCCGAGCAAATCCTTACTCAGTTGCGTGCCGAGGGCTATGACATTTCCTCCTCTTACGAGGATGCCGACCTGGTGGTCATCAATACCTGCGGCTTCATCGACAGCGCAGTGGAAGAATCGCTGGATGCCATCGGCGAGGCATTAGCGGAAAACGGCAGGGTCATCGTCACCGGCTGCCTTGGCGCCAAAGAGGGCGGCGATGTGGTCAAACAAGCCCATCCGCAGGTACTCGCAGTCACCGGTCCTCATGCTTTGCCGGAAGTCATGGCTGCGGTACATATGCATCTGCCGCAGCCGCATGACCCCTATACCAGCCTAATCCCACCACAGGGGATACGCCTCACACCGAGGCATTATGCTTATGTCAAAATCTCCGAGGGCTGCAATCATCGTTGCACTTTCTGCATTATCCCCTCCATGCGTGGTGATCTGGTCAGCCGTCCGGTTAATCAAGTCATGCAGGAAGCGGAAAATCTGGTCAACGCCGGTGTCAGGGAACTACTCATCATTTCGCAGGACACCAGCGCCTATGGCGTCGATGTGAAATATCGCACTGGTTTCTGGCAAGGCAGACCGCTCAAAACCCGGATGACCGAGCTGGTGCGTGCCCTAGGGGAATTCGGGGTTTGGGTTAGGCTACACTATGTCTATCCCTATCCGCATGTTGATGAAGTGATTCCGCTAATGGCCGAAGGGAAAATCCTGCCGTATCTGGACGTACCATTTCAGCACGCCAGCCCACGCATTTTGAAAGCAATGAAGCGTCCTGCCAGTTCCGAAAATAATCTGGCGCGCATCAAGCAGTGGCGTGAAACATGTCCGGATGTCACCCTGCGCAGCACCTTCATCGTAGGCTTTCCCGGCGAGACTGAAGTAGAATTCGAGCAACTCCTGGAATTCCTTCAGGAAGCACAACTGGACCGCGTCGGCTGTTTCGCATATTCGCCCGTACAGGGCGCGGCAGCAAACGCCCTACCCGATCACATTCCGGAAGAGATAAAAGAAGAACGCCGCAGACGCTTCATGGAAGTGCAGGAAAAAATCAGTACCGCTCGCCTTACCCGTAAAGTCGGACAACGCATGACTGTGCTGGTGGATGAAATACAGAAAAGCAAGGCTATTGCCCGCAGCACTGCCGATGCGCCCGGGATTGATGGCGTGGTTTATATCGATAACGCAAGAACACTGAACCCCGGCGAATTCGTCGACGTCAAAATTACTGTTTCAGATGCTCATGATCTGCGGGCGAAAGTAGTAGTTGCGTAGTCAGATTTTTTCTTCTAGCTGTCGGCGTTGGTCATTATCGCATTCGCCGCGCTGATCGTCTGGGATAATCAGTTTACCCACGAATTCATACAGAGCGGGTAGGAACTGGCTTGCCTTGTTTGCAAAAAGAGCCAGTCAACTGCAAGAGCCACTCGCCTTAAGAGGTGGAGACCGCGAGTATGAGGCTTGGTACACATGTCAATCGTAACCAATGAGCGTACCCAGCGAATCGCCAAAAGGCTATAACAAGCATGACTCAAGGTATAAAAAAATAATCAGGATCGGAGTAACTTTCATTTCTGAAAATATTATCCTGATCCTGATTCTGCTATTGTTATTATTATCGTTCCTGCATTGTTATTATTATTACCCCTTCCATTGCCCATTCTACTTCTTCATCTTTATTCTCCGGAATCTGCAAGAGTTCGTCTCCATACTAAGTACTAAGCAAGTATAATGCCAATTATTATATGCTCGTAGAAACAGCAACTTACGAAAATACGTCTAATAATCCATTCAACAGTGTAAGAATCTTCGGCACCGCCGGCATTAGAGCCATGGTCCTGTAAATCCAAGCCAATAACGGCTAAAAAAGGCGGGAATTATAACTAACGAGAAAGGGACCCGGATGTTTCGATAAATGAAGCTTGGCCAACTAAGAGGGAGTTATCATTGGGTTCCTTCTAATTGAGTCGGAAGCTGGATGCTTGACCTTAAAACGTTGAATGAGTTCTACTAGCGGGACCGTGCCTGGGAAAGATCAAAATGCATTTCGAGTCCTAACGGATGGGGCCGCTTTTACAAAAGCCGCAGAACAGAAACGGGTGAAAGGCTACGAAAGCTCGATTTACCGTATTTACCGTATCGTTAATAATTTACCGACCCATCATTATGCCGGAGAACCAACGCAGCAATTCGTCGATAGCATTGCGTCGCGTGACCGGCGATCAGGGCGCGCCTCGTTTGATGCTCACCGGCAATTGTACAGTAGCCGCTCTGGGGCAGCGGCTACATGCGCTGTCCGCCGAGCTTGCCGCGTCCGCAACCGATCCTGATTTACAGTGGGATTTAACCGGAGTCGAGCAAATGGATGACGCCGGCGCGGTATTGCTATGGCGGGCCTGGGGCTCACGCCGCCCCCAGCATTTGCTGCTGCGGCCCGAGCAGGAAAGATTGTTCAACCGCATGAAGGAGGCACCCGTCCCGCCCGCGCCCATTGCACGGGATTTGCTATGGCCGGTCACCGTTCTCGGGAAGGCGTTTTTTTTGCTGTGCGAGCATTTGATCGGTCTGGTTATACTG
>JALYOY010000132.1 GCA_030856655.1 Pseudomonadota bacterium
ATTATTAATTACGAAAATTTCGGCACATGATGTCACCAAGCAGAATTTGGTTACAGATAACGATAGCGCAAATTTGCCATGGGATGAAACATATCACCCGCCGCAAACCCATCTGAGACATGCAAAAGCAGATGGTATTGAGAAAGTTGGAACGTCAAATGTAGATCTATCCGTCGCCGCTGGGTTCTCCTACGCCAGCGGCCTTTTAGCCAGCCAGCTCATTTCGGGCAAGCCAGCCAATTTTTTTTCCGTTTATCCCCAGATACAGTATCGAGCCCCGGCACAATAGTGCTCCTGCATCACCTACTGCGTGTAATCCAATGGTGAGCGAAACGTGAAAAAGCCTTCCGCAGGAGGCAAGTCAATTCGTTCATTGAATAAACCCGTTTTTTAGACCGATACTCAGCCGTTCTTATCCAAACTCCGGCGTCGTTGTTCGGCGCTCGTGTCGTTCCCACTATCTTTTGCCACAGTATTGCGGGGTGGCGGAAGCTATACCGGCTTCCAACAACAACGTCAACAACAACGGCTGACCTTACCGCCATACCGTGCTTCCTGGCGTTCGCGGAAGAATTCCTGGTAAGACATTACGGACTGGTCTGGGTGTCTATTTCGCATGTGCGTAACGTAGGTACTGTATTCAGGCACACCGACCATCAGCCGCATGCTCTGCCCGAGATAGCGCGCCGCCCTGGCGATTCCGGCAAATTTATTTAACATGATGGCGTCTCACGTTCCGCGAGCCGCTTCAACCGGCAATAACTCAAACGGTGCCTCTTTGGCGGTGGGGCCGCCTGTGCCGCGTGCACGCAATACCGTCCTGACACCGAATACCAGCATACTGACCAATACCAGCATGAACAAACCAGCCAGCGATGCATTAACGTAATCGTTAAAAATCACTTGCTTCATCTGCTCCAGAGATTTGGCTGGGGCCAAGAGAATGCCGTCCGCAAGCGCCTCTTTGTATGTATTGGCATGCGCCAGAAAGCCAATACGCGGATTCGCGTCGAAAATCTTCTGCCACGCGGCCGTCAGCGTACAGATCAGAACCCATGTGGCAGGCACGATAGTGACCCATGCGTAGCGGTCATACTTCATCTTGAACAATACACACGTACAGAGAATCAGCGCTATACCGGCCAGCATCTGATTGGAGATGCCAAACAATGGCCACAAGGTGTTGATACCCCCCAACGGATCAATCACCCCCTGATAAAGGAAATAGCCCCAGCCGGCGACACAAATACCGGTCGCGATCAGGCTGGCAACCATGGAGTCGGTACGTTTCATGGATGGGATGAATGTGCCGAGCAAATCCTGCAACATGAAGCGTCCGGCACGAGTTCCCGCGTCGACCGCCGTCAGGATGAAAAGCGCCTCAAACAGAATCGCGAAGTGATACCAGAAAGCCATCATCGATCGTCCGCCGATCACATCCGACAGGATTTGCGCCATGCCCACGGCCAGCGTCGGCGCGCCGCCGGTACGGGAAATGATGGTGTGCTCGCCTACATCCCGCGCGGTCTGGGTGATCATCTCCGGTGTCACATAAAAGCCCCACTGGGATATTGCTTGCGTGGCCGATTCCGCCGTGCCGCCAATGATCGCGGCGGGGCTATTCATGGCGAAGTACACGCCGGGCTCGATGGTAGACGCCGCCACCAGAGCCATTATCGCGACAAACGATTCCATCAGCATGGCGCCGTAGCCGATGAAACGGGCGTCACTCTCGTTCCTGATCATTTTAGGCGTGGTGCCGGAGGAAATGAGCGAATGAAAACCAGACACCGCGCCGCAGGCGATGGTAATGAACAGGAAGGGAAACAGGCTACCCGACCAGACTGGGCCGGAGCCATCCACAAACTGGGTGAACGCCGGCATCTTGAGCTCCGGCGAAATGAATATGACGCCGATTGCGAGACCGACAATGGTGCCGATCTTGAGGAAAGTGGACAAATAATCGCGAGGCGCCAGCAACAGCCAGATCGGCAGCACTGAAGCAATAAAGCCATAGGCGATCAGCATCCAGGTCAGTTGCTCACCAGTCAGGGTGAACAAAGCGGCGAGCGCGGGGATTTCCTGTACATATTGCCCTGCGACAATTGACGTCATCAGCAAGACAAAACCAATCATCGAAACTTCGCCAATTGCGCCTGGGCAGATATAGCGTGCGTAAACGCCCATGAACAAGGCGATGGGAATGGTGGCGGCAACAGTGAAGGTGCCCCAGGGCGATTCAGCCAGCGCTTTGACCACAATCAGTGCCAGCACGGCCAATAGAATCAGCATGATAAAGAATGTGCCAAACAAGGCGATCATGCCGGGTATTTGCCCTAATTCAGATTTGATCAGATCGCCCAGTGAACGGCCATCGCGCCGCGTGGAAATAAATAGCACAATGAAATCCTGCACCGCACCGGCGAATACGACCCCGGCCAGCAGCCACAGCATGCCCGGCATGTAACCCATCTGCGCAGCCAGGATCGGGCCGACGAGGGGGCCGGCTCCCGCAATCGCGGCAAAATGATGCCCAAACAACACGTATCTATTGGTTGGCACATAATCCAGCCCGTCATTGAATTTGTAAGCCGGTGTCATGCGTGTCGGGTCCACCCTCAGTACTCGGCGAGAAATGAACTGGCTGTAAAAGCGGTAAGCGATGGTGTAGATGCAAACAGTGGCGATCACGATCCAGATGGCGCCAATCGGTTCACCCAGATGCAATGCAATAAAGGCGAATGCGAAGGCGCCGGTCGCCGCGAGTGCAAACCAGCCAAGTTTGTTGATTAGACTGCTCATTTTTCTCTCCGAGGTGAAAACTATGTCGCGATAAATTTGAAAATCTGTTAGTCCTTAATCTTGAAGCGCTTCTGTGTTCGATACTGCAGGATTGTCCGCCGCTACTGCACAACGAGGGCGAAACGAATAACCAGGAGCCTTTGGAAAGGATGCTTGCAAAGAAAGTCTACTACGTTGTTTTTAGTTGATGCACAGAGGTAATTTTCCGTGATTGACCTCTCTTTGTTCAGCTTGACTTCCGGCCGAATTGCCAGATAAGGCTGGGTAAACCGATCTACTTGATTCGTGCGGAAAAGAATCCGGGATGACCGTGCTAACGGAATGGGCGGCTCAGGAAGTGGGACCCGGAAAGCCCAAAACGCCAAGGTGCATCTTTCGCTTTTGAAATACCGACGCGCGGACCTGTTACGATAGAAATATGTTCCCTGAAGGTGAGGGGTATGAGTTGAAAAGGCGGCGAGTCGATCTGCATGCCACTGTGCTCATCCGTAATGCCGAGCGCTTGACAGAGCCGCCCTGGACCGGCACAAAGCAGTCGCACATTGCTGAGCCCGCGTCTTGTGCGCATGATATCCAGCCCGGCAAGCGGTTCGAGCGCGCGGATCAAAACGCCTGCACCATGCCCATCCGCGCGGCAAACGAAATTCAGGCACCAGTGAATCCCGTAAGAACGGTAGATATAGGCTCGACAGGGGGGGCCGAACATTACGTTGTTACGTTTGGTGGGGCCGCAAAAGCTATGTGAGGCCGGGTCTTCGCGATCGTACGCTTCCGTCTCGACAATCCGGCCTCCGATCCCATCGACAAGCAAGGTCGCGCCTATCAGGGACCGGGCCACGTCAACTGACGAGGCAGAAAAATCGATAAATGGCGGCAAGACTGCGTACATGCCGGCGATTTTATAGCGGGTTCCGTTAAAAACCAAGTTTGCATGCGCATCCGCTTTGCCTAGCGACTGGTGATGTGCAACGGAATATTCTACTAAATGATCACTTCGAGCCCTCCGCAATGCTCCGGCATCGGACAATACCAATGTGGGGTTTTACTGAGTTTTATCGTCCTGTCGATGGAGCGCCAAATATCATCGATGCCCGTTTCTCAAGGACGTCGGCTTTTTCTGGCTGGCGCATAGCGCGATATAAGGCCGCTAGGCTCTTAAGGCTTATGGCCACGGTGGGGTGATTTAAGCCGAGGCTTTTTTCATTTATTTTCAGTGCGCGTTTGTAGAGCCGCTCGGCTTGCATATACTTCGCTTTACCACGATAAAGCGCCGCGACGTTGTGCAGGCTGGTGGCAACATCAGGGTGAACTGGACCGAGACTCCGTTTTGAGATTGCCAGTGCACGCTGAAGAAGCGGCTCGGCCTCGGCATACTCGCTCTGGGCAAGGTGCAGTAATCCCAGGTTATTTAGATTCGTGGCAACATCGGGATGATCCGGACCCAAAGCCTTCTCGCTGATTTGCAACGCGCGTGCGAGAAGCGACGCTGCCGTTTCATGCTGCCCCTGGGCGCGGTATACTTCCGCCAGATTGTTCAGGCAGATCGCCATATCGGGGTGATTCGGACCGACCGCCTTTTCCGAAATCTCTAGGGCGCGCTGGAGGAATCGCTCGGCTGGCGCATACTGCGCCTGATCGCAGTAAAGCGCCGCAAGGCTGTGCAGGTTCGTAGCGACATCGGGATGATCCGGGCCTAGGGTCTTCTCGCAAATCGTCAAGGCACGTGCAAGAAGCGCCGCAGCCAGTCCGAGTTGTCCCTGGCTGCGGTGTACCTCGGCCAAATTATTCAGGCTCGCGGCTAAATCGAGATCATATAGGCCGTGCGTCTGTTCCCAAAACAGCAGCGCTTTTTTTAGAAGCATTTCTGCTTCGGCATATTTTCCTTCTGCATAGTACAGCACAGCCAGGTTGTTCCGCCCCGTGGCGACCTTGGGATGGTTCTGACCAAACACCTGTTCCGCCGTCTGGAGAGCTTTCTTCGCTGCGGTGGTAGAGCGTTTGCGATTCTTTGGTTGATCCGGCTCCACTCTTCCTCCATATGAGTCGTTACTACTCATTTGCCACTTATTTGGCGCTCATTTGCCATTCAGTGAGCTATTTAACTAAGGATCGGAAAGCGCAGATAGCTGTAAAATCTTACAGGTGCAACGGGACACACGGCTGCGATCAAGTAGGGTATGAGTTTTATGGAACCGGGCAGTCTGCCGGATTCGAAAAATTGAAGCAAAAAGTTAGTGGGATGGGTTCTTTATTTGTTGATAAAAGCCGTTTCAGAGAGGAACGAAAAATTATCGCCGCCGATGTTGATGTTTGGCGCATCTTTGCTTTTTGCGACGATGGGCGTGTGTGTCAAGTTTGCATCGGCGGACTACAGCACAGGTGAAATCGTCTTCTACCGTGGCGTTGTGGGCGCGATGATGATGGCGCTGGTCATGCATGTCCGCAGCAGAACGCTTCGCACTAATCTGCCTGCAATGCATGCCTGGAGGAGCCTCACTGGCGTAAGCGCACTTTGGCTCTGGTTCTACGCGATAGCAGAACTGCCGCTTGCCACTGCGGTGACGCTAAATTACATGTCCCCGATCTGGATGGCGCTGCTGCTTATTGGTGGTTCAACCTTGCTCGGCGGTAGCCGAGTGGATGCGCGCCTGACATGTACGGTGCTTGTCGGTTTTACCGGTGTGATGTGCGTGCTTCAGCCCACGATGGAAAGTCATCAGCTATGGGGCGGAATGATGGGCCTGCTGTCGGGTCTACTTGCCGCCATAGCATATCTGCAGGTGACTGCGCTTGGCAAGGCTGGAGAACCGGAGGATCGCGTTGTATTTTATTTTTCGGTCGGTAGCATCGGTGCGGGCGCGCTGGCGACTTCGCTCATCAATGGTTGGCATGCCCATACCTTTCAAGGCATGGGTATGCTGCTTGCTGTGGGAGTGCTGGCGACGCTGGCGCAGTTGATGATGACTCGTGCTTACCGGACCGGCCGCATTCTTGCCAACGCCAGTTTGCAGTACCTAGGCATCGCTTGGTCTTTTTTTTATGGCGTGCTGCTGTTTGATGACCCCATTACCGGACTTGCGCTGCTGGGAATGGGCTTGATTGCCATTGCGGGTATCACTGCCGTGCGGCTGCGCGCGTCTATCACGACGGCTAATCGAATCGATACGACACTTTAATCGTAATATCGTAATGGCACGCTTTATGGGATTGATAGTTTTATGCGGCCTGACAGGCCGATCTGGGTATCGGAAAGTTAGCTCTTGAGCTTCAAAATAATGGAAACTCGCCCGGAGTTGAGCAATGTTCGGTAAAGGTAACCGGCAAAAAAAGGTATCTCCGAAGGAGATACCTTAATAAAATTAGTTCCACCGCCTATTGACGTTCAGTTGGTCTCTCCACGGAGCCTTAGTACTGGAAGCGCTTGCGCCCCCGCTAGCCTCTATCCACGAGATAGCTTAGTTTGGTCCGATGGGTCCGCCTTGCTCATACTTCGGATCTTTAATTGGCTTGCCATCTTTATCCTTGCCAAATTCCGGCACATGGGAGTCTTTGCTGGGCGATGCCGGGTCTGTGTTCCGTTCTACTCTCTTTTTTTGATCTACATACCCCGTGTCCATCTTTTCCTTGGTGACCTGATAGGGATCTTTACCGGAGGGCTGTCCACCGCTGTTTTGCCCGGAAGAGCCAGCTTGGTCAGATGAACCCGCTTGGCTGGATGAACCAGTTTGCCCGGATGAACCACTTTGACCGGACGCGTCATACTGTGCATGCGCCACGCCTGCCACGCTAAAAATTATGGTACTGGTCAGAAATAAGGCGGGTGCCAGTGATCGCGCCGCAAACATGCGAAAGACTTTCATAACGACTGCTCCTTTTGTCATTCCAGCAATATTGCTGTGTTAGAAATGCTACCCGCCGTTCTTAAACTCTTCAGTGCGGTAGCACACGAAGATCTTTCTGGCGCGGGTATCGAAGCGAATGCGTGAAGCGGAGCCAATAAGGGACAGCTGAATTGGGGTAAGACCGCCCGAGCCCAGGTTTGGAATAGAACCGGGGGAGAGGCGGCAGAGAGAATACCTGAAATAGTGGAAACGGAGGCTACGACAAGGAGAAGAGATGGTTGAGATTCAGCTCCGCCCCCTCTCGGGGTTAATACCGGCCCTTGAGCTTGGGACCTGTACCGTCCGTTCCCGTCCTCTCATATAAATCTTTGTCGTCATACCTTTCAGTACCGTCGGTACTGTATCGAGAATTGTCGCGACTGCTGTCATATCGTTTGCCTTGGTCGTTTCCTCTCGCGCCATAGTCGGGCCCTCCCCCTGAAGTGCCGGGGCTTTGCATGGAATCGGCAGGTTTCTGCGCGGAACCGCCCTGGTCATAGCCTTGTGCATGCGCCACGCCGACGCTGAAAACCAATGCGCTAGCCAATGCCAGGGATTTTGCCGATAATAGGGGAGAAAATTTCATGATTATTCCTTCATCAATCCAGCAATATCGCTGTAATCCAATATTACGCAGGGTTCGGTTACTGTTCAGTGCGCTACCACACGCATGGGGCGGCTGACGATCTCCTACTCAAAAAGCCAGTCGTCTACATCATCGACAGATCAATATTCAATAAGCATGGATAAATCAAGGAATTATATCAACCTGTCAGTCAGATCGGCCCGCATCATTCTGCAATACTTCGCTTTGATTTTATTCATGGTTGTCTACATTGCCCCGGTGTGGGCAGTTACCTTTGAAACCAAAGGCAGTCCCACAATCAAGTCCAAAGATGGCAATTTCGAAATGGTCTTCGGTGCTCGTGCCCATCTTGACGCGCATTCGTTTGACGACGATAAAGCCAATTCTGCCTATCCGCCTTTCGGTAGCCAGATACCCAACAATCACCCGGACGGCGGCTTCAACTTCCGTCGCGGCTATACTGATGTAACGGCCAGGTTCCATCATCTGAGTTTCAAATTCCAGAATGATTTTGCTGCCGGCACTTTTCCTGGCAGCCTTCGCGAAATCTGGGTGGCAGCCAAGCTCGGCCCGGGCCAGTTAATGGTAGGTCAGTTCAAGCCTTACCGCAGCATGGAAGAACTGGCCAGTTCAAACGAGATTACGATGATGGAGCGTCCCTCAACCTCATCCAGCGGCATTTATTCCGGCCGACAATGGATGATGGGCGTGGGCTACAAGGGCCTCTACGCAAACCAGCTTGGCTATGCGGCCAACATTATGAGCCTCGCGCACGTCGGTATGCCCATAGCGGGTTCAAGTTACGGCGGCCGCCTGTTCTGGGTTCCATTCGCGGAGGAAGGTAATACGCTCCACTTCGGCTTCTCGTGCAGTGTGGACGATCCGGGTTCTGGTTCGCTTCCCGCGCAAGTGGTTGATGTGTATGGCGGACGTCGCGGAATCAGCAAATCCTTAGGTATTGCAGGCGCTGGAGCGGGCCCATCTGGCGCCAATTGTCAAACCACCTTTGAAGTGGAGGCTGCTTATTCGATCGGACCGAGTTATGCTCGAAACTTGTGTATGACGAGAGATGA